>NZ_JAVLBN010000019.1:0-41067 GCF_031581065.1 Salibacter sp. | reverse complement strand
AATATAGGATCAGGTGATACCATTATAACTAATGATACTTCAGTTACTATTAACAACCTAATTTCCAATACCGGTTATGAAGCGTATGTGAACTCAGTTTGCAGTAGCTCTGATAGCAGTAGCCATATTGGCCCTGAACATTTTGTCACATCTCCTAACAGCTTAGCACTAAAAGCGAAAGGGACTGAACTGAAAATCTATCCAAATCCTGCTAATAACCAACTCTACATTAATTACACCAATGATGGTCAGAAGCCACCAAAAGAAGTAGTGATTTACAATGCAACAGGTTCTGTTGTGTACAGAGGAGTTCCGCAAAATAGTACCGGCACTCTCAAGGTCAATACTTCAAATTGGCCGGTTGGCATGTATGTAGTGCATGTTGTTTCACAAACAGACTACACACAAGTTCGAAAGATTACGATCACACGTTAAAATTATTAGTCTTCTGCCCATTGAAATTAGAAGTCTATTAGAAATAAGTATTTTGTGAAAACCCTAAAATTATTGATACGAACCTATGGTATTTGTTTTTGTAAAACTCGGTCTCATATAGACCGAACTCAAAACAGATACCTATTTTTGCAGCATCAAAAAATAAGAGCATGTCTAAAAACGCTGCAGATACGGTAATTGCCACGAAAGATCAAGCCATTCAACTCGGATTACTCGGTGAAGAGTACGAGAAAGTGAAAGAAATTTTAGGTCGCGAACCCAATTTTTGCGAGGTGAGTATATACTCGGCAATGTGGAGTGAGCACTGCTCTTATAAAAACTCGATCATTTGGCTAAAGACTCTTCCAAAGAAAGGTCCGCACCTCCTGGCTGAGGCCGGTGAAGAAAATGCCGGACTTGTTGATATCGGTGATGGACTTGCCTGTGCATTCAAGATTGAATCGCACAATCATCCATCTGCTATTGAGCCGTATCAGGGAGCAGCAACAGGCGTTGGCGGAATCAACCGCGACATCTTCACGATGGGAGCTCGCCCAATTGCTCAAATGAATTCGCTCCGATTTGGAGATTTGAAACTCGACAAAACAAAATGGCTCCTAAAAGGAGTTGTGAAAGGAATTGGTAATTACGGAAACTCTTTTGGCGTTCCGGTTTTGAGTGGAGAGACATTTTTTGATGAATCGTTTAATACAAATCCACTTGTCAATGCTTTCTCAGCCGGTATCGTTGAAGCCGGCAAAACACTTTCGGCTACATCACACGGAGCCGGAAACCCTGTTTATATTGTAGGCTCAGCAACCGGAAAAGACGGAATTCATGGAGCTGCTTTTGCCTCTAAAGATATCACAGATGCCTCTACAGATGATTTACCATCTGTTCAGGTAGGCGATCCATTCCAAGAAAAACTTTTGTTAGAAGCTACACTCGAACTAGCTGATACTGATGCAGTCGTGGGAATGCAGGACATGGGAGCTGCCGGAATCACTTGCTCCACAGCTGAGATGTCTGCCGAAGAAGGATTTGGAATGGATATCGACCTCGATAAAGTTCCAACTCGCCAGGATGGCATGCACGGATTTGAAATTTTACTTTCTGAGTCTCAGGAACGCATGCTTGTTGTTGTGAAGAAAGGAAAAGAAAAAATTGTTGAAGATATTTTTGAAAAGTGGGACCTCAACGCTGTACAAATCGGTGAGGTTACTGAAGGTGGCGAGTTGAATTTCCACAAGAACGGAGAGCTAATCGCCACAACACCTGCTGAGCCACTCGTACTAGGTGGTGGAGCTCCGGTTTATGAGCGCGAATATTCAGAACCGGCTTACTTCAAAGAATATCAAAAATTCACCATTGCGAGTATTGAAGAACCTAAGGATCTGAAAAAAGTGGCCGAGTTCTTAATTCAGCAACCGAACATCGCATCAAAAAATTGGATCTCTGAGCAGTACGATTCAATGGTCGGAACCGCAAACATGACGACTAACGAACCAGCCGATGCGGGTGTGGCGCAGATCAAAGGATCTGACCGTGCCATTGCGATGTCTGTCGATTGCAACTCGCGTTACGTCAATGCTGATCCTTACAAAGGAACTCAAATTGCCGTTTGTGAAGCTGCGAGAAACATTGTTTGTACTGGCGGAAAACCTTCAGCAATCAGTAACTGCTTAAACTTTGGGAACCCTTATAATCCTGAATCTTACTGGCAGTTTGTAAAAGCTGTTCAGGGAATGGGAAGCGCCTGCGAAGCGCTAAAAACTCCTGTAACAGGTGGTAATGTTTCTTTCTACAACCAAACGGTGACGAAGGACGGTGATGTGCCGGTTTTCCCAACGCCTACAATCGGGATGATTGGATTGTTGGAAAAAGACAATACGATGTCGCTCGACTTCAAGAAGGAAAGCGATATGATTTATGTTATCGGTGAAAACCACAACGACATTTCATCGAGTGAATATCTCGCTAAATATCACGGAGTGAAAGAATCTCCGGCCCCGTATTTCGATCTTGAAAGCGAACAGGAAGTTCAGGATGCAGTGTTAAAACTGATCGAAGAAAAGCTCATCGTATCAGCTCACGACTGCTCAAATGGCGGGCTCTTCACAACACTTTTAGAAAGTGCCGTTCACCGCGATCTCGGGTTCAATATTACAACCGATCAAATCATCCGCAAGGACGCATTCCTCTTTGGTGAAGCGCAATCGAGAGTTGTGGTTTCGGTTCCGACTATTTACAATGAAGACTTCATGGAAATGATGACGCACTTTGGAATAGACTACAGCTTACTGGGCTACGTAACCAAAGGTGAAATCACAATTGACGATGAGAATTGGGGAGACATTTCACACTTCAAATCGCTTTACAACGAAGCTTTAGAAAAGGCTCTGGATTAAAAGTTTACACCAAAATTGATTCGGAATAAGGGGTTCGTGTACGGACTCCTGGAATCATCATTCAGGTTGTACAGTAAAGTAGCTGCGATAAAACTGTTGCCGTAACGCTGCATGTAACCTCCGCCAACAAATACACTGGTAAAGTTACTGCGACCTTCGTTGTAGCCAAACTCACCATTTAACACTTCTATTTCTCCATGAAGGAAAATGGGTTCATAAACAATGTATCGGGAAAAGACATTCCCCCCGTACATGCTGGTTGAGTAGTTGTAGATATTATCAGAAAAATACTGGTAATTTATTCCAACTCCAGATGTAAATTTCTCGCTAAACCAGTAACCAAAAATTGGATTGACGTTGATATAGGTAATATCTCCAAAATTAAGCCCCAATCCGCCACCTATGTAGGCATTATCCCAATCAAAAGAGTTTTCTTTCTCCTCCTTTTTTTGGTAATTCTCCTCATTGTCCTCAGGCACATATTGAGCGCTCAGGAAAAAAGGAACCGTAATGGTCAGAACCAAAAGCAGAATTGTTTTCTTTGGTATCATATTTCAAAGCTATTCAATAAATGAAAACTGTTCTCATAACCGGTAGCAGCAGAGGGCTTGGTTTCGCACTCGCAAAGCAAGCTCTCAAAAATAACATGAAAGTTGTAGCTGTAACACGAAATGGCTCTACACTTCATCAACTCAACAATGAAAATCTTATTGTTGTTGAGTGCCTGTACACTGAAGAAAAAGGAAGAAAAAAATTAATAACTGCTCTTCAGAACCACAAAATAAAACTCGATTACCTCATTTTAAATGCGGGTTTGCTGATAAAAGACAAGCTGGAAAAAATCTCTGAAGATGATTTGGAGAAAATGTTTCAGGTCAACTCGATAGCTCCACTTCTGCTTTTTAAAGAACTGACAAAAAACGGTTGTCTCTCTCAAAGTTACCACACCGTAACAATTGGCAGCATGGGCGGATTTCAAAACTCCGTAAAGTTTCCTGAGCTACTTGGCTACAGCGCTTCAAAAGCAGCTATCATGGCGGCAACACAGTGCCTCAAAGAAGAATACACTGATGGCCGTTTCAATTCGATTGCTTTGGGGAGTGTTGAAACGGAAATGTTTCAAACAGCATTTCCAAAGGGAAAAGCGCAACTTACTTCAGAAAAGGCAGCTCAAACAATTTTGAATATAACGCTCAACTTCCACGAGGCCGGTAACGGGCAAATCATCCCACTTTCATTGTCAAATCCGTGATTCAATTATGGATAAGAATTCCGTTCCCTGTATGTTCGAGTTTATTGATCACAGGATCACCTTTTAACAGAATATCTCCCTCAAAATTGAGTTTGTAATCAATCCTGTTCGTGATCCAAAGTTCAGCATCGGTTGAGCTTTTTGTGTCTACGTAAGCATTCAAAACCCGCAACCCGAATAGCTTTAATTTTCCCATTGAATGCTTGTAGCATGAAAGTTCATTCGCTTCTCCATTCAAAACAATATCGGTAGTTCCTGAGTGGTGATAGGTTTCAACTCGGTTGTAATCAACGTTTAATTGGATTTTCTCCCCTCCCATCCAGCTATGAATTGATAATGTATCCCCAATGAGCTCTCCTCTACTTTCTATCGTTCCGTTCCCGCGATACTCGATGGTTCTGACCATTGGTAAATGAACATAAACTGTTGGCTTTTTAAATTCTCTTGTCCAGTTACAATTCGATTCTTTATCGATAATCAAAAAGTTACCTTCAACTTTGGTCGTGACTTTTGAAAGTAGATTTTCGCCAGCTGAAACTTCTACAAAATGAATTGAATCAGCTACAATCACTACATCCACCATATCCTGGCTCTGAATACTGTTAAACGACTGGTCAAAATACCGCACTTCTTTCTTCACGCTGCCCCGCTTTACGAAACAATCACCAACCAGGCTTTTGTCACAACCCGATAAAAGCACGATAATGCTCAGTATTACTGTTAGTTGCTTCGCCATAGAGTTTTTCCAATTCCAATTTCAAAATAATCGGCCGTAACCAGGTGAGACTTGATACTTCCATTCACAAACCAGCCTTTTGACAAGTCAACCATGAGACCTAACCTTTGATAAAGCCTGCCATCAGGATAATCAAAAGAATACAGGTAAAATCCCTGGTGTAAGAATATTTCGAACTTGTGTAAATTCAAATGATATCCTACTGTTGTTCCTGCCTGAAAATTGTTAGAGCTCTCGTAGCCCTGTTCCTCGTAGTAACTTGCTAATGTTCCGTTATACATCAGGTCAGAGCCAAAAGTGATTTTCGACTTTAAGGATGCTTTGTATGAAAACTCAAGTCTGACAGTAGAAACCGGCTTTTTTCCTGTGAGCTCATATAATCCTTCTTTATAAAATCCAGAGGCTCTTAAATTGAGCATAAACCTGGATGAGTCGATAGAACTCCGTTTCAAATCAAATGTATCCGGTTCATTGATTTTATATTGCAACCCAACATTTGCCGCCAGGTAGTTCACCCCTTTGTTGGGAAGCGTGGTACTACCGTTACTAAAGTGCGTTACTCCAACACCAATAGAAGTAGCCAGCCTATCACCAAGCCTCAATTCCACTCCACTTTCAAGTTGAATCAACAAATTACTGTGCGAGCTGATAATGACATTTTTATGATTGCTTTCAGGATTCCATTTTTTGCTGATATAACCATAACCACCTCCCGTTTTAAAATAGAGCCGGCCTTTTGAAAACCTGTAAGGATAAAATTTCAAATACCCTATTGCACCCAGTGCATAACCGAGTACATCTTTATTCCCAAGTTGAGTGTAATATCCTGAAACACCAACTGATGGAAAGTTATAGTCCCGGTGCCAGTACTGCTTGCCAGAAACCTGCTTTTCAAAACTGAGTGATAATCCGGCAGTGTGATTTTCAACAAGGTGGGTAATACTAGACCTGTGAGGCCATGTGAAACCATAATGAGGTTTGATTATTGCGCTCTGCGATAATCCAGATCCAACAATCAGCAGATATAAAATAAATGCAAGGGTCTTCTTCACGGGATAAAAATAGAAATTGTATCCAATGATTTCACTTTTTTGGTCAGATCCAAACCTAATTAGAATTAACACTTGTTTTGTTTACAAAAATCAAATATTGAAATTCTCATAGCTTTAATAAGCTGTAATTTGCAAAGCAGTGAAATAAGGCACGTTTTATGAAAAAGAATATAGCCGTAGCCATGGGTGGCGACTCATCAGAATATGAGGTGAGTTTAAAGAGTGCTAATGTTGTCGCGAGCAATATTGATACAGATTTGTACAACGTTTACAAAATCATGGTTCGCGGTAAAGAATGGTATTGTGAAAAAGACGATCACCAATACCCTGTCAACAAGGACGATTTCTCAATTGATATCAATGGAAACAAAATCAACTTTGACGGAGTTTTCATTGCAATCCACGGCAGCCCGGGTGAAAATGGATTGCTCCAGGGCTACTTTGATTTATTGGAGATACCGTACTCTTCATGCCTTACTTTCCAATCTGCATTAACTTTTAATAAAGCAATGTGCTCTTCATTATTGCGACACTACGGTGTTGTCATGGCAAAGGCAAAATACCTTAAAAGAAGTCAACAAATCGATTTCTCGGAAATTGTGGATCTTGTTGGTTTGCCCTGTTTCGTCAAACCAAATGAAGCCGGATCGAGTTTTGGAATTACAAAAGTGAAAACCGCTGATGAACTTTTGCCGGCTATAGAATACGCATTTGAGTTTGATAAAACGGTTATCGTTGAAGAGTTCATTGAAGGTCGTGAAATCACTTGTGGTGTTCACAATATTGAAGGACAAATAAAATCATTGCCTTTGACTGAAATAATCTCTGAAAACGAGTTCTTTGATTACGAGGCAAAATACCACGGAGCATCAAATGAAATAACTCCGGCAAAAGTCAATGATGAAATTGAACGAAAAGTGAGCGGAATCTCAAAACTCATTTTTGAAACGCTGGACTTAAGAGGCGTTTGCAGGGTTGACTTCATTGTAAAAGATAACCAACCTTATTTCATCGAGGTCAATACAGTTCCGGGACTATCTGAGGCGAGCCTTGTTCCGCAGCAAGTCACTGCTGCAGGTTATAGTCTAAAATCGTTTTTCAATTCATGGGTTGAGTTTTCTTTACAGCAATAAGTTTTTTGCTATCCACACGCTATTGTTGGAAACGAACTTCACTTTCACAACATTACTCTACAGTTGCCGTTATTTTTGCTTGAAATGAGAAAAGTGCGCATAATATCAACGCTGTTGTTTACGGTTCTGACCATTACTGTTTTTGGGCAGGACTTAACACGCCAGGAGTACATTGAAAAGTACAAGGATTTGGCCATAAAGAATATGCGGGAATACCGTATTCCGGCCAGTATTACGCTTGCCCAGGCACTGCTCGAAAGCAGAAACGGAAATAGCGAGCTGGCAAAAAAATCAAACAACCACTTTGGTATTAAGTGTCACTCTAGCTGGCGAGGTGGAAGGACTTACCACGATGATGATAAACGAAGCGAGTGTTTTCGCGTTTACGAAGATGTTTATGATTCTTACGCTGATCACAGTGATTTCTTACAACGTTCGCGTTACGAGAACTGTTTTAAACAAGATATAACGGACTACAAATCCTGGGCTAAAGAACTCAAAAAAGCAGGGTATGCTACAAATCCAAAGTACCCTAAGTTACTGATCAAAATCATTGAAGATAACAAACTCTATGTTTACGATCAAATCGCGTTGGGCGAAGACGTAGATGAGCCGGCAATGGCTGATAATAGCGAAAAAAAAGAGAAAAGATCTAACAACAGAGGGAGTGACAATAGCGGTTTTGAAGATGTCAATTTGAATCCGAAGCCTGCTGTGAGCAAAACAAGGAATGAAATTGAATACCTGACCGCAAAAGGTGGTGAAACGCCTGGCGAAATTGCTAAAACCATGGAAATGGGCAGATGGCAAATCAAGATGTACAATGACGTTGATCGCGGTTATGAGTTTGAAAAAGGTTCTAAAGTTTACCTCCAACCTAAAAAATACAAAGGCTCTCAAAAATTCTACACTGCCAAAAAAGGCGACAGTATGTGGGAAATCTCACAGCGTTTTGGCATCAAGGATGGTGCGTTGAGAAGAAAAAACAGGATGGATAAAGGCGAAGAGCCTGAGCCCGGTCAAAAAATGTATCTCCAATCGAAAAAGCCAAAGCCTGTCAGCGAAAAGTTCAAGCTTTTTAAGTAACCGCAAATGTTAGTTTGGTGTTTGTAGGTTGGGAGGTTTGAGGCCAAGGCTGAGGCGAAGGAATTTTAATGGTGGTTTTAATTGATTGAAAGCTTAGGATTCAAGAAGTTTTTAAGCCAACCGCTAAAAGCTATAGGCCAGAAAAACATTTCTTATCCATTATTGACGTTAAGTAACCTATTCATCATCATTTTTCCCAAAAGTGAGATTCATCCCAATTCGTAAGTTTGGCTGAATTTGATCATCAGGCCTGATGAGAACTGAAACAAAATCTTCAGTCATCAGGTAAAACTGAAAAGGCCCTCCGTTGATGGAAAAACCAAGTCCAAGGTTTGTCCACTTTGTGTAAGGGTTATAAAAATCATACCCGACAATTCCGGTAAAAAAGTTTTTGATTTGACCGCGATAAACAGCTTTCACATAACTGATGTTTTGCTGTTCACTAAATATATTTTGATTGATCAAAGTAACGCTGTGCTTTTTGGTAATGTCAAATGTTCCTGAGATGAATAGTCTGGTTGGGATAGAGTATGTATAGGCATCTTCATTCTCAACCGGGTCAACTTCAGACTGGAGACTATCAGCAAACTTTTGAACCTGTTCCTCAACAGACAATGAATCGTTTTGAAAATAAAAAGCGACTAAATCCATTGGCTGCAGGCTCACATTGATATTTGTTTGTTCGTAACTATGGTTGTCATTCCTGAATCGAATACTCGACCCTAAATCGAGTATACTGGCCGATGCTGAAATGCGATCAGTGAATTTATACTCAGCTCCTAAATCAAACCCGGCACCCCAATTGCCATTAGCGTAAAGGATGTTTTCAATATTCCCCTCGTTGTAGTTTTCATACCCTGAGCTCCTAAACTGATACGTTATATTTCCACCCACTTCATCCTGCTCATCTCTTAATTGAGTATCAACGTAGAGATCTGTACTTTCTGCATAAAAGTTACTCACTCCGTAAAGCAACTTTAAACGAGCACCCACATTGAGTTTATCATTTATTTTACGACTGTAACCAAATCCAAATTCGCGGGTGTGATATCCACTAAAACGGATGTTATTAACTGCTAAGTTTTGATTGATATAGCGTTCTTCGTAAACTTCACGAAACAAGATTGCCAGTTCTTTAGGAAAATCAGCTTTGATTCCAATGCGTTCTGAAATATTGAATTGAAAATAGTTGTTACCCAACTTAAATCCACCGTGCAAAATCTCACTCGAAAAGTTCATAAAAACCTGGTTCCGATCCTCAAAACCATCTACGAGCGCGTCAACATCAACATCGTAACCATCACCACTTCTGGTTACTATGCCCTGGGTTCTGAACTTTGATTTACCCACTTCAAAAAACATGTTTGTGGCTGGAATTCCAATGTTCAATTTAGTTGATGGCATCATTGCCGGATTGAGCTTAAAACTCTGCGGAATTCTCGATGTACCGTAAAGCATCGTCTCCTGCTGAGCATTCATATTGAAAGACAAAAACAGGAAAAACAACAGTGGTAGTATCAAATTTCTCATCAGCAAAGGGTTTGTTTAGAACTACATTTTTTCATCTAACAGATAAGTGTACAATATCCCATTTTTATCTGTAACTATCAAGTTATATGAGCCATCGTCATTGAGATCTGAAATTGAAAAAGGCATTCCACCTCTCAAAGGGAAATGAGGCCATAGCTTTCCAGTCCTGTCGATGAGCAAAATCTCATCTTTAGATTTGAAAGAAACGCCTACAGCACTTGTATTTTGGAACCGGTAATTATTGAGCGATGTTGGAACCTCGTTATCCAGTTCATAATTCAACAACTCATCGTCATCATCGCTCCAGGCCTTCACACCTGATGAATCAGCTACGATATAATCCGGTTTATTATCCATGTTGATATCAGCATGCAGATAGATATTTGGAGTATGGACATCACCCAGCTCTTTCTTTACCAAACGATCATCTAAGAGAAGATTATGCACCAAACCAAACGAATCGGCAGTTGACAGGTAACTCGATTCGAGCGAGCTGTTGGCGTGTAAATAAAAAATCGAATTCCCGTGAACAGGCAGTACTTCCTCCATTTCCAGCCTCACATTTCCTCTCCTGCTGTGTCCGTAAACATGCCCCTTCTCGTTGACAGTAATCAGGTAATCTTTACGCTTAATTACCGTGTAAAGTACTTTACTCACAATTGCCGATTTCTGCTTTTCAAACACCCAGCCTTTAACCGACTCACCTTTATTATTCAGGTTTAGTAAATCTCCTGTTTTGGTCGGAACCAAAATCCTGTGATCACCATTGTTATCGTAATCTAAAACAGTTATAGGGGCTGATCCTCCACCAGCAATTTTCACGGGAAAAGATTCCACATTGTTCCCAAGTCTATCTAGCAAATAAACAGCTTCATCAGTGTTGAAAATCATTTGAAGTTTATCGTTTTGGTAAACATCAATCTGCTCGATTTCACTGATAATTTTACCTTCAATTTGCTTCTTCCACAACACCTTACCCGTGTTACTGATCAGGTAAACAGTATTGTTATCGTCCTGAATAAAAATCTCATTTGCCCCGGTGTAATGGTTTTTCACCACAGCAGGCTTCATAGAAGTTGTTGTATCGAGTGCCAACTCCCAAAGCGAGTGAACTTCTTCTTTGTAAACCGGATTGTGAAGCAGGTATGCGTTTTGATAGAAAAGATTATCACTCTCTCGACTCCACTGCAATGAAATTGCCTGGAATTTCTTGATGAACGATTTATTCTTTGCAATAAATTGATCTAAATGGTCAGATCCGAAAGACATCAACAAGTTAGATGATGCTGCCGGGTTGCAATACAAAAATACATTTGACTCTTCTGAAACGCTCTCGTTAAACTGGGCAAACGATTCCTTTTTGATGAGCGGTTCACCAGCCAAATAATCATTGATAATTTTCACTAGCGTACGCTCATCATTTGCCAAAATCACAAACCGATCGATAATGGTGTAATACGGTTTTTCAATAGCTTTGAAGTGTCTGCCAAATGCCAGGGAGAATTGTTTTCCTGTTTTGAGTTGATGGATTTCATAATCGCGATAACTGCGTGGCTCAGCACTTTCAATTGAAACTGCTTTTAACTTTTTGCTCGCCAGTACTTCATTTGAGGTCTTAACAACAGCGAAATAGCGATCTCTGTGGTTGAGTGTTTCATCATCCAAATAACCCAATACCGATTCGTGCTCAATCCATGGAAGAACATCTTTTTCCAATGTCAACTTATAGTTCACTTCAAGTTCCTTGATAAGGCTGTCATGGCTGTAGAGCTGACTCGTTTTTTCAAGCCATTGGCGATAGTGCTCGTACCAGTTGAGGTAATTTGAGAAACCAAAGTGAATGAATGAAGCTGTGTTTTCAGGTAAAATCTTAGCAGCATCATGATCGTGCGGACTCTGATTAGAGAACGTTCCCAAAAATTGATTATTGAGCGGATCGAGATTCGTAAATCCATTGAGCATTACCTCGTTAGATTTCATTGAAATATCCATGACAGACCACTCAGCAAAATGATTGGTAACAGTTTTGAAAACCTCTTTATCGCCAGCTTTAATCAGGTTCTGACCGATAGCAGAAATATTTTGGTAGTTGACAAAAACGTGACCATGATTCGTTGAACCGGCTGTTTTGTACACCTCATTAAAAAGCGAATCTGAAGCGAGCGACTCATCACTTTCGAGCGTTTGAAGCGTTTTGGAAATGAACTTTTTCGCAGGAGACACAACCACCATTTGCTCTTTGAATTGCACAAAAAAGCTTTTCTCGTGAATATTCAACGAGTAAGATCCGGCAGAGTCTTTCTTCGCTTCAAGCGACTGAGTCAAAACCCCTTCGAGCTCTGAATAGTCATAGTTAGCGGGGAACTTCATGAGCCAACCCCATTCCGCTCCGTTTTCGTTGTGATTGAACACGAGATAGGTTTTTTCTTTTTCTAAAAGTGTGTGCCAACTTTCATCTTTTTGGAGCAAAGTATCGAGGTGAAATAAGGACGAATCAGCATACTGAAAGCCATCAAGCGTTTTAAACTCCTCCCAAATCACAGTTTTATTGGCAATCCTGTTCCATGTTTCAAATGGGTTATCGTTTTCAATAACAATTGACGAACTTTGAGGAATAGCATACAACGCACTTTTTACCGGTTTATTCGCTTGTCGCAGGTCGAGGAAAACCCAAACAAGCGCTCCAATCATTAGAGCTATAAAAACATAGAGGATTATTCTTTTCAGCATAAAAATTATTCGTTTACAATGTCAACATCAATAGGCACAATGTCTTTTGGCCATTCTTTGCGATCAACTTCAAGTGTATCGATAACATCAACCACATCCATTCCGCTAATCACTTCTCCAAATACTGTGTGGTCGCCATCTAAATAAGGATTCCCTCCAACAGTAGAGTAAGCTTCTAGCTGCTTTTCAGTAAAGGTAATTCCTTCTTCCTTTTCAATAGCTTTTAGCTCAGCTTTTGAATAAACCCTTCCCGTTGAAATAAAAAATTCATAACCTGAAGATCTTTCGTCAGGGTTTTTCTTGTATTGACGTGCTGCAGAAATGGATCCGTACTTGTGGATATTTGACTTCACATATTCCGGCATGAGCGTGTAATGACCAATTTTAGCTCTCAGTTTTTGCGTATCCCACGAATCGCTGTTACCTGCCTGGCAAATGAAACCTTCAGCTACGCGGTAAAACTCAGTCATATCGTAGTAATCTCTCTTGGTGAGGTAGACAAAGTTTGCGCGGTGAACAGGAGTGTTTTCATATAGCTTCACCTGAATATCACCCAATCTCGTTTTGATGACAGCGCGAGTTTCATTGTTTTTCTTGCCGTATTCGAGTAGAAAATCAGCCGCGTTTTTGTTATTGAGCTTAGGATAAGTCTTCTCTTTAGGCTCTTTTTTCTTTGGCTGGGCCTTATTGTCTATTTTGTTCGTTGGCTGCTTTTTTTGTTTCGGTTCTGACTGTGAACCTCCACAACTTGCAAAGAATAAACTGATCAATACGATTTGAAAAAATCTCATCATCTTTTCGATTTTAGTGCTAAATATAAGGTTGTCAATGCAAATACAGCAGCAAAGGTGAGTAAAATGATTTCAAGGGGCTGTATTTTGCCAATATCATCAATTTTTCGTGTTTCTTTTACGGTTTCTTCTTTGATATATGCTGAATCGCGAATCATCGTAAAATAAGGCGCTTCAAGGTCTTTCATGGTCAGAGCCTCACCACGCTCACCTGATACATTTATCAAAACCACATCGCACAACGAGGAATGCGTTAGAGTAGCCAGCATTTCATTGTGGAACCTGTAAGGATGAATGGATTTCATAATGGATGAATCCACTTCAACAAAACACGTATCTAGTTTTGAGCTTATCGAAATAAATTGATGAGATTTTGGATAAAGATCTTTCTTCACGACTTCAAAAAACTCTTCCCGTGTAGTTCCAAAAAGCCGGTTTTTAAAAACAGGCTTGAGGTAAACGCCATCTTTACTTTGAGGAACGATAGAATCATCAAAATATCCCTGAAAAAAAGTATCCTGCTTGAAGATTACATAATCCATGTAATGGCTCGCCTCAACAGCAGAGGTCAAAAAGAGAGCGATTATCAAAAGCCATTTTCTCATTTCAGCTTGAGCTTAGTTTGCCTGATTTTCCAGTTGAAACTTTTACGGTGAAAAGGTGACGGGCCTATTTTTGCAATTGCTGTTTTATGTTGCTTTGTAGGATAGCCTTTGTTTTTCAACCATCCATAATCAGGGAACTTTTCGTGGAGTTCCTCCATGTACTGATCTCTGTGCGTTTTTGCCAAAATACTCGCAGCCGCAATACTCAAATATTTCCCATCTCCTTTGATAATACAGTGGTGTTTGATACTATAGTAAGGAACAAACCGGTTTCCGTCAATCAGTAGAGATTCAGGTTTAACTTTGAGTCCGTCAATTGCGCGGTGCATCGCCATGAAAGAAGCTTTCAGGATATTGATTTCATCTATTTCTTCGTGATCGACAAAAGCGACCTTCCACGCCAATGCTTCTTTTTCAATAACTGACCTCAGCTCATTTCTATTTTTCTCAGAAAGCTGTTTGGAGTCATTGAGTAGTGCATTTTCAAAATTATTTGGTAAAATAACAGCTGCAGCAACTACAGGTCCGGCAAGGCAGCCACGCCCAGCTTCATCGCAGCCCGCTTCTATTACTCCAGGTGTATGTTGCAAAAGCAAACTCATTGATTGGCTGTTTTAGTGATACTTTGCCACAGTAAGTCAGCTGTTTTTTCCCAATTGAAAAACGCTCTTTGTTCTCTTCCTTTTTGGATAAGTTCCTGGCGTAACTTCGGTTTTTGATACAACTCCAACATTCCTTCTGCGATACTCTCGGCCGTAAAAGGATTTACTAAAAGAGCTGCCTCTCCGGCAACTTCTGGCATTGAAGTCACACTGGAAGTCAAAACCGGAACATCACAGTTCATAGCTTCGAGAATTGGAATTCCAAAACCTTCAAATAAAGAAACGTATGCCAGAGCCATGGCACCTCCAAGAACCTGATTGAGTTTATCCTGCTCTAACCTACCGGTAAAGATAATATCTTTTTTGCACGCCAGCGATTCAAATGTTTCTTCCTGTTTTTTACTCCACCATTTCTTTTCACCAACAAGTACGAGCTTTTGGTCAGATCCGGAATCAATCTTAAACTGTTCAAATGCCAGCATCAAATTCGTGATGTTTTTTCGTGGCTGTATAGCGCCAACGTAAACAAAATAATCACTCCCATTCGTGAACTCTGCCTTTACTTTCTTTTTATCGTTCTCATCAACCGGTTTATAAATTGAAGATGCTCCATTGTAAACCACATCAATTAATGAGTTATCAATATTGTATTGAGAACTGATGTCTTTTTTAGAAAACTCTGATACCGTAGCTATCCTTGTCGCTTTGCGAGCAAACTTTGGAAAAAATGTTTTTAGATAGATCCTTGCTCCCAATGGTAAAAATGACGGGTAATACTCAAAGTTAATATCATGAACTACTGCTAATTGTTTGACAGAGGATGACAAGCTGAGATAGCCATCAGGTGAGAGAAATACATCAGGCTTTATTTTACGCAATAAACCAGGAAGTCGCCACTCAAACCAAAAGTAGAACAAAATTGGATGACGAGCTGGCGGATTCAAAACATGAGCTTTTACATTATCTTCAAAGATGAAATCAGCATCGTAAGACCTGTCAAAGATGAAGTGAAACTCGTGCTCAGGGTGCTGTTTTACAATACGTTTCATGGTTTCGTATGTAAACCAGCCAATCCCTTCAAGTTTACCTGGCAACAATAATCTTGTATTGACAGCAATTTTCATGTTTCTTTCGTTGGTTTGCGAAAATAAGTAATCCCTTATTCTACTTGAGGAAAAAACTATCTTTGACCGCCTTGAAAACAAGAATCAAATACCTTTTACAAAACATACTGGGCTACGAGCGCTATTTATTCACCTTCGCCAGATTTAAAATAAATACGCTCAAATGGGACAGTAAGGAACGTGATTTTTTCACTTTTTTGGAATTGTTACCCAGGGAATCGACAGTATTAGACATTGGAGCCAATATTGGCATTATGAGTGTTCATTTGGCTAGAAAATGTCAATCTGTAAAAGCATTTGAGCCCATTCCCCAAAACATAAAAGCGCTCAACAGTGTCATCGACCATTACGGCCTACAAAATGTACAGGTTTATGATTTTGCGCTCGGCTCTGACCGTGATGAAATTGAGATGATTGTTCCTGTCGTTGATGATGTAAAAATGCAGGGGTTGAGTCATGTCAATCACGAATCGATCACAGATTTTACGGAGGGTGAAAAAATAACAACCCAACAATTTCGTTTAGATGATCTAACCGAGTTGAAGAATGAGCGTGTAAGTGGCATTAAACTGGATGTTGAGAATTTTGAGTATTTCGTACTCAAAGGAGGAGAACAGCTTTTAAAACAACACCTTCCCATTATTTATACTGAACTTTGGGAAAACGAAAACAGGGAGAAATGCTTTGAATTTTTAAAGAATTTAGGCTACACCTGTTATGTTGTTGTAGATAAAAAGGTTACCCCATATAATCCGGAGTCACACCACACTCAAAACTTCATCTTTAGCACTAAAACCCTTTAAATTGCAGCAAAAGTTTTTGAGAAACCTGGCTTTTTTGCTCGGCCTAAATCTTTTGGTTAAACCCTTTTGGATTTTAGGCATCACCGTTATGGTGCAAAATGCCGTGGGCCCAACCGAGTTTGGAACTTATTTCTCATTGCTCAATTTTGGGTATTTATTTTTCATTATCCTCGATGCCGGACTCAACAACTACACAAATAAACAGGTAGCGCAGGACAATTACTTCGTCAAAAATCATTTCGTAACAATATCAGGCGTTAAGCTGCTTTTAGGCATCATCTATCTCGCAGTTCTTATGATCTTAGGTGTTTGGGTGATGAAATATCCATCACACTATCTCGATTTGTTGTGGATCATTGCGCTCAATCTTTTTCTTTCTTCAGCTCTCATGTTTTTGCGGTCAAACTTAGCCGGCCTTCACCTTTTCAAGTGGGATAGTGTAGCTTCTGTTTTGGATCGCATATTAATGATCGTGATTTGTGGCGCTCTTTTATGGTCAGAACCAAATAAAGCCGGCTTCTCCATTTTCCATTTTGCCTGGGCACAAACGATAGCTTACGCTTTAACCATCGTTTATGCTGTAATCGTAATGGCGGGAAAAAGAGTGAAAGTCAAATGGACGATAAAAAAAGGACTGCTCAAAAAAGTCGTGAGACAAAGCTATCCTTTTGCGCTTTTAACATTACTCATGTCATTCTACACGCGAATAGACTCGGTAATGATTGAGCGACTTTTACCAAACGGAACTACTGAGGCAGGTATTTATGCACAAGGCTACAAAGTTTATGAAGCGGCCAATATGTTTGCTTTTTTGTTTGCCACGCTATTACTTCCTGTTTTTTCAAAACTCATCGCGAACAGAGAATCAGTAAGGCCAATTGTCGATTGGACTGTAAGGCTTTTACTTATTCCGGCTGTGATAATTTCTATTTGGTCCTGGTTTTACGGAGGTGAATTAATTGATTTACTCTACAAAGCAGAATTGGAAAAAACATCATCTATTTTCCCTGTTTTAATGATCGCTTTCATTGCAATGGCTGCTAACTACATTTACGGGACCTTGCTCACTGCTCAGGGAAAGATGAAGTTATTGAACCTTCTATCGCTGGCCGGAATAGTAGTAAATGTTATCCTCAACTGGTTTTTAATCAAAAGTTATGGAGCCCTGGGTGCTGCATGGGCTACAGCAGTTACTCAAAGTGGTGTAGCGATTGCACAATTTGTTGCTGCCAATAAGTTCAACGATCTTAAAATTCATAAAAAAGATCTCTTGAAATCACTTGGGTTAATCGTATTAATGGCAGCACTCATATATCTTGAAAAGGAAACGCAAATCCCTAAATATGTTGGTGTTTTCGCTATCCCGGTTCTGACCATTACAGGTGCATTCCTCTTAAAGCTAATCAGACTAAAAGATTTATTTAATTTGTTGAAATATAGAACCTGATTAAACGTTGAATTTTTCAGTTTTCTTTTAGCATAAACACTAAATCATAGTACTTATAGAAGTGTGATGAAAGTTTGTTTATGTTCGTTTCATATTTTTGGCGCTTTAAAATCAATATTTCATGACTGATCAAACCCCAAACAAAGCTGAATTCGACTCGAGTAACCTGATCGTTTTCCTGCTCAGATACCGAAAACCTTTAATCATAGTCTCTATTGTAGCCGCAATTGTCAGTTCAGTTGTTTCGCTACTGATTGAGGAAAAGTACAATTCGAGCGTTATCTTTTTCCCTGCTCAAAACAGTTCTCTTTCAAAGGCAGTGATGACTGAAGATGCTCAGGGGAAAAACGACATTTCCACTTTTGGTGAGGAGGAACAGGCTGAGGCGATGCTACAGATTTTGAACTCTGACAAAATCAAGTGGAAGATTTGGGGCAAGTACAACTTAATGGAGCATTATGAAATTGACCCTGAGGCTGAATATGCTAAAACGCGTCTGGCTAAGAAATGGGAAAGCAATGTCAACTTCAAACGAACTGAGTTTAACTCTATAAGGATTGATGTGCTTGATAAAGACCCGCAAATGGCAGCTAATATTGCAAATGATATTGCCTCACTTGTCGATTCAACTAAAAATGAAATGCTTCGTGATCGAGCTAGAGATGCTCTCGTGGTTATCAAAAAAGAGTATGAAGATCTCAGTAGCTATATGCAAACACTCGATGACTCATTAACTATTTTGAGGAACAAAGGAGTTCACGAGTACGAAAAGCAAATTGAGCAATTGACAAAGGTTTATTACGAAGCAATTTCAAACAATAATCAACGGGCGATTAAGACGCTTGACGCAAAACTCGATACGCTCGCCAAATATGGATCTGCTTACAAGTCGATGACTGAAAACCTCGAGTTTTTGAGAGAGCGCTTTGTGCTCATTCAGGGAAAGTACGAAGAAGTTAAAGTTGATGCCAACCAAAGTGTATCGCACAAATTCGTTGTGAACCGAGCAGTACCTCAAGAGAAAAAAGCTTATCCTGTAAGGTGGCTGATTGTTGTTGTATCAACACTCTCTGCATTTCTATTGACAATTTTGGTCATCATCGGTTACGAGAACTTCCGTAGGTTGAGATCTTCTGAAAATAAATAGTTTGTGCTGGATAGCTTAAAACAAAAATGGGTTTACGGATCTGGGTTGGCTTTCATTGTATTGGCAGCCCTGTTCCTGTATTTCGAGGTGCTTTGGTTTCTCGCTTTACCTGTTGCCCTGCTTATCGTTTATCTCGCCCTCTTCAGGCTCCACTGGCTGATGCTATTGATTGTTTTTGTCACTCCAGTTTCAATCACAATTGACAATGTTGGTGGCGGTTTTGGACTTACTTTACCTACTGATCCGCTCATGTTCGGAGCCATGCTCGTATTCCTTTTCAAGGTTTTTTACGATCATCGGTACGACATGAGAATAGTAAAGCATCCTATTAGTATTGCTATCTTCATCAATCTCATTTGGATGTTTTTGACATCAATCACCAGTGAGTTACCACTTGTTTCTTTCAAGTTTTTGATCTCAAGATTGTGGTTTGTTGTGACATTTTACTTTATCGCTGTACAGATGTTTCGATACAGAGATCTGTTGATTAAGTATTTTTGGATGTACATCATCCCGATGACGTTTGTGATTATCTATACAATGTCCAGACAATATGTTAGAGCTTTTGATGAGAAAGCTGCTCACTGGGTAATGGCTCCATTTTTCAACGATCACACGAGCTATGGAGCTTTGATTGCGATGTTCATCCCGTTGCTTTTCAATTTCATGTTTGATGAAAAATTCAAAATTGATGCTAAGATTATTTCTGGTTTTTTCTTTTTCATCTTTTTGATTGGACTGATCATGAGCTACACAAGAGCTGCCTGGGTGAGTGTTGTTGCTGCTATATTTCTGGCTATACTAATCAAATTGCGCATTAGGTGGTGGGTATTATCTCTAATGGGAGTAACGTTAGTTGCGTTGGTCTTTTCTTTTCAAACAACGATTCTGCAAGAGCTTGAACAAAACCGACAGGATTCATCAGGAGATTTGGCAGAGCACGTTCAGTCAATTACGAATGTGGCTACTGATGCCTCAAACCTGGAACGTATTAACAGATGGAAATCCGCATTTAGAATGTTCGCTGAAGATCCTGTGATGGGTAAAGGCCCGGGAACTTATGCCTTTTTGTATGCTCCTTACCAACACTCTTCGGATCTGACCATTATCTCAACGAACTTTGGCGACCTTGGAACAGCTCACAGCGAATATTTTGGTCCTTTAGCCGAACAGGGAGTAATGGGAATGGTTACATTTTTGCTGATTGTTTTCATGCTCTATTATACAGGAATCCCTCTATATTACAAGCTTAAACACAAGCGTGACAGGGCTATTTTAATGTCTGTCATACTCGGCTTAACAACTTATTTAACTCATGGAGTTCTCAATAACTTTTTAGATACTGACAAAGCAAGTGTCCCATTCTGGGGCTTTTTAGCTGTTATCGTTGTGATGGATCTATACTGCGAAAAGAATGAGCAGAGTATAGAAAAAGCCAGCTGATTTTTTAATTTGAATTTTCAGAAACAAAAAAGGCCGGTCGATTGACCAGCCTAAATAAGTTGCGGAGGCAGGACTCGAACCTGCGACCTTTGGGTTATGAGCCCAACGAGCTACCAACTGCTCCACTCCGCGATATAAGTTTGTGCGGGTGCTACTGGTAATTGGGCTTTGCCCAACGAGTGCCGCGCTTTGCGCGTGCATCCTCGCAAAAAATCGAAATCAACAGATTTCTGTTTTTGCGGGACTACCAACTGCTCCACTCCGCGATATATTTTTAACCTAAATCGGTTTATTTTTCTGAACGTTTGCCATCCTTTTCGATAGCGGAGTGCAAATGTAATAAAAGATTTCGTTTCTTTGCAAAAGAAATCTAAAATTAAAATCACTTTGCACAAATCGGGATTCGTAAACATCATCGGTAGTCCGAATGTAGGAAAATCCACGTTGATGAATAAGTTGGTTGGTGAAAAGCTGTCCATCATTACTTCAAAAGCGCAAACTACACGCCATCGCATAATGGGAATTGTGAATGGAGAGGATTTTCAAATCGTCTATTCTGATACTCCCGGAATTGTAGATCCAGCATACAAGTTACACGAATCGATGTTGAATTATGTGTACAATGCTCTTCAGGATGCTGATGTACTCCTCGTTGTTGTGGAAATTGGTGAAAAAGGTTTTAAAAATCCTGAGCTAATAAAAAGGATTAATGAGGCTTCACTCCCAACCCTCGTTTTGGTGAATAAGATTGATCTCTCAAGCCAAAAAGAGCTAGAAGAAAAAGTTGAGTTTTGGAATAAAGAGTTCCCACAGGCAGAAATACTACCCATTTCGGCACTTCATAACCTCAATGTGGATTTGGTTCTGAAAAAGATCACAGAACTTTTACCTGAATCGCCACCATATTTCCCAAAAGATCAACTCACTGATAAGCCGATGCGCTTTTTCATATCAGAAATCATTCGCGAAAAGCTGCTTCTACACTACAAAAAAGAAATTCCTTACGCGGCAGAAGTAGTGGTTGAATCTTATAAAGAAGAAAAAGATATCGTCAGAACCAGAGCCGAAATTTACGTGGAACGCGATTCGCAAAAAGGTATCCTAATCGGTAAAGGTGGAAAAGCGCTCAAACAAGTGGGAATTGATGCTCGTAAAGATATTGAGACATTTGTAGGGAAACAGGTTTTTTTAGACCTGTATGTCAAAGTAGATAAAAACTGGAGAAGCAACGCAAATAAGCTAAAACGCTTCGGATACATTCAATAAGATATGTCAAACATGGTAGCCATCGTTGGTAGACCCAACGTAGGAAAATCAACATTTTTCAACCGTTTAGTAGGCACGCGTGATGCCATCGTTGATGAATTCAGCGGTGTTACACGAGATCGTCATTACGGTAAATCAGAATGGATTGGAAAGGAATTCAGCATCATTGATACAGGTGGCTATGTTACCGGAAGTGACGATGTATTTGAGGATGAAATCCGCAAGCAGGTACAATTGGCCGTTGAAGAGGCTGATGTCATCATGTTCGTTGTTGATACAATGACAGGGATCACCGATATGGATAATGATGTGGCCAACTTACTCAGAAAGCAAGACCGACCTGTTTTTGTAGTAGCCAACAAAGCTGATACAAATGACAGAAAGATGGATGCCTCAGAGTTCTACGCTATGGGACTTGGTGAACCTTATCCCATTTCAGCTATGAATGGTAGCGGTACCGGAGACCTTTTAGATGAAGTAGTTGCAAAATTTCCAAAACCACAGTCAGATCCAGACGAAGATGCGGAGGAATTACCGCGCATCTCTGTTGTAGGCAGACCAAATGCCGGAAAGTCTTCTTTCATCAATGCACTCACAGGATCTGACCGAAATATTGTAACGCCTGTTTCAGGTACTACTCGAGACTCTATAGACACCCATTACAAAGCCTATGGATTTGATTTTACTCTTGTAGATACAGCCGGGCTAAGAAAGAAGTCTAAAGTCCATGATGACCTTGAGTTTTACTCGGTAATGCGTTCTATCAGATCGATTGAAAGCTCAGATGTATGCATTTTAATGATCGATGCTGAAGAAGGTTTTCACTCACAGGATTTGAATATATTTAGTCTTGTAGCGAAGAACAATAAGGCTGTTGTAATCCTCGTCAATAAATGGGACCTTATCGAGAAAGATCATCAAACAGCGAAAAAGTTTGAGAAACTGATTAGGTCGAGAATAAACCCATTTGATGATGTTGAAATTATTTTCACATCAGTATTGACCAAGCAGAGGATTCACAAATCACTTGATGCAGCAATCAGAGCTTACGAGAACCGTAAAAGAAGAATTAAAACATCACCACTTAATGATTATTTCCAGGCTGTTATCGCTAAACAACCGCCTCCGGCAGTAAAGGGGAAATACATCAAGATAAAGTACGTGACACAGCTCCCTACGAAGTTCCCATCATTTGCGTTTTTCGCAAACCTTCCTCAATACGTTAAAGAGCCCTACAAACGTTTTCTGGAAAATAAGTTAAGGGAGCAATTCGACTTTACAGGGACACCTTTAAGAATATTCATGCGTAAGAAATAAAGATCAAAAATAATTGAGGCAATAAAAAAGGCCACCAATTGGTAGCCTTTTTTGTGTCTAGTAAATTCATTGATTAGAAGCTCCAAAGATCGTGTTCAAACTTGAAGATTTTATCTTCAATTTTCTCAGCTTCAAGCAAAGCATCTAGTGGTGAGAGATATTGATCCAAGCTTCTATCATAAACATTACTCTCTTTAACTATTGTAGAGGAAAACATTCTCTTCATAAAAATATCATCATAAGTCAGTCTATGAACATCATTATGACGGTTGTAAACTTCAGCCTGAGCAAATACTCTTCTAGCTTCTGGAAAATAAATCCAAAAACCTTCCTGGACACTCTGCAGTTCACCTTTAGAGTTTAAAACTGGAACCATTGGTGCGATACCGAGTATTCTAAACTCAAGTACAGATCTTTGTTTATCAAAAAAAACCTCTTCTTTAATCATAAAACGAGTAATTTTACTCAATTCTATTGGAGTCGTAGTTTCTACATCTTCAGTTTCTCCATCTGGACCAATCTTCTGTTCAGTAGTAGTATTAGAAAGAACATCATTATTAACTTTTTCAGGAGTCATCGGAATTGTAAACATATCGTTTTTTTCAGTACCATCATATGCTTCATATGCAGTGATGTTACCAGACTCTGTAATAGCTTCTTTAATAACATACATAAGACTCTTTCTTCCTTGAGCTGGTTTTTTAGGGTAATAAAAAACCTGATTCATCTTCTCCTCCATGTCAACTACTCTCCAAACACGTTTGAGCCACATTAAATCTGCTTCTCGCAAATGAACGTATGGAATAGGTTCTCTATTCGCATTATGCATTGATTTAGAATAGACTCCATCTAGTGGAGAGTCATCAGGGTCTAAAACCTGAGAAAATAATGTACTGTTAATAAGTATCATTGAGAAAAGAAGAATCAGTCGTGTCATAATAATATTATTTAACGTCAATAATTATATTATTTAAATTTCTAGTCTTACCTCCAGGACCTTTAGCCCAAATATTCTCAATTGTTAAACGATCTCCACTGTTAAGTCCGTTTAAAAGCCTTCTTTGTTCAGCAGAAACTTTGTTCCCTTTAACTTCTTCATTGAGGTAATCTCCGTTAACTAAAACACTTATAGTAAATTTTGTTATATCCCACTCTACACCTTCAAAATCAAAGTTTTCCATTTCCGCTCTTACATAATCATTAACCTTAATCCCTCCTTTTGTCATAGAACCACTTCCAGTAGTTGTTCCAAAGTAAGGTTCTGGTTTAGGTACATCCTTTACTCTAAACTTAAACGGCTCTCCCATTGATTTAGTACCTCCATCTTCTGTTTCAACTTGAACAGACACGTTAACTTCTTTACCATTCTTTGGAAGTATTTCATATTGACCTGGACTAATCTTTTTCAGATCAGCGTTTGAAGCACTGGCTTTAATTTTTTGAGCACTAAACCCTGCAACTGAAACATCAATTGGATTCCAAAGTCCACGGTAAACAACATTCATTTTTACAGGTGAAACAACCGTTGAAGGTTTAGCTGCGATGAACTTATGTTTAAATGGATATGGAACATATTCTTCAGATCCAGGTTTTCTAATTTTAATAAAGCCTCCCCATTCAACTTCACCTGCAGTAGTAGGCTTATATGCATATTGAGCTACACCATTTTCCACATGAACTCTAGAAGTATCTAATGGGTCTAAAACTTTCCAGTCTTCAGGATTAGCACTTGAAGTATCTATTGATTGTCCAACTTCTAATTTTGGATTATCAGTAGTGCTGTAAGCAGCTACAATTACATCAGCTTTGAAAGAATCACCTAAAGTCACATAATTAGAGTTAGGAATTACTTTCACTGCCAGTGTGTCAAACTTGAAATCCTCAGCACTTATTTCACTAAAAAGTAACTTAAGGGCATCTCCTTCAATCTTTTTTGCTTCTGCCTGATAACGGCTTAGATTTGTGATAACGGCAGAAATAGGAACATGGTAAAAATTAGCTGATTCCCATTCCTGTACTTCATCTCTAGCTACACGGATAGGATCAAAATTAAATCCCATATCCCAATTAGCTTTGTATTTATCTGGAAGTGAAGATTCAATTTTTGAATCAAATTCTTGCATCTTGCTCTTAAGTTCCAAAGCCGTGAATGGTCCTTCCTTAGGATTTGCTGGCTCCGGGCCAATCATGATAGTAGTAACTTCGTCATATTTATCCTTAGATTGAACAAACTGTAAGTTCCATACAGAATCTTTAGGAATTCCTTCCTCAGTTCTTAAGTCAACATAATTCTTCTTAGCAGTTTCGTTGTCTTCAGCTCCTGCCTCAGTTTGAGCTATAAGAACCCTTTTAAGATCTGTTATATACTGATTCAACTCATCAGATGCAGAAACAACAGTTTGAGCCTTATCTAACCACTTCCCAACTTTCTCTGGGTTAATGGAGTTCTGCTTTTCAAACTCAGCCATTGTAGAGGCGTTTTGTTCAGCAAGAGCTTCATTAGTCTGCTCCATGGCATCATTAATAACTACAAAAGATAGTAGTACTTCTTTTGACATCTGCATTGCCAGAAGTGCAAGAAGTACAAGATACATCATCCCGATCATCTTCTGCCTGGGTGTCTCTTTTCCTCCAGCCATTTGTTTCCTTTATTATTATGAAAAAGAGACAAATCAATGTCTCTTCTTATAAGATTCAACAATTAATAAATTACTAGTAATTCAGCTTAGCTCTGTGGCTTCTGGAAGTTCATTGCAGATAACATGTTACCATAAACAGTATTGAGCGATTCTAAATTATTAGAAAGCTCAGAGATGTTATCTTTATATCTTCTTGTATCCTCAACTGAATTGTTAAGGTTAGTAATAAGCTCCTGAATATTTTCAAACATTTGGTTAGATACCTCAGCTTGATCTTCAGAATTTTTCAATTGCAGCTCATATACATTATTCAATGCTGAAAGATTATCTGTTACCTTTTTGAGGTTCTCAGCATAAGTAGCTCCATCTTCATTTGATACAGACAAACCAGTTAGAGATTCTGCTGCGTGATGATAAGATTCAGATAACTCGCCAACTCTTGTTGAGGCATCTTTAACATTATCAACAAAATCGTTTGTAGCTCCGGCAACATCGCCAAGATTATTCATATTCTTAGCTGTATCAGCTAGATTATTCATGCCTTTACCCAAACTTTCAATAAGATCAGGGCCTATCTTGGCCTGCTCCAACATAAGGTCGAGCTCCTGAGTTGATGAAACTCCACCTCCGCTACCGCCACCGCGGCCGCCTTCAGCAGGTTCACCGTCATAATCTTCAGCTAATTCAGGGTAAACTTTTGACCAATCTGGTTCTTCATGTAGGGGTTCGAACGCAGAAAATGTAAAAATAAGGGCTTCTGTTCCAAGTCCAACTATAAGCATAATACTTGAACCGGGGTAGTGTTGTAGCTTAAAGAGTGCCCCAATAATTACAATGGCGCCTCCGATACCATACATTTTCGCCATGAAGTTTTTCCAGCTCTTACTACCCGGTTTAAAACCTGTTATTTCCTTGCTCATAATTAATCGATTTAGAGTTCAGTTTAACTGTGTTAATAAAATTATAATCTATCGCCTTTCGCCCTACCAAGGTAGGTCATTACGTTTCTAAAAC
Organism: Salibacter sp.; assembly: GCF_031581065.1. Lineage (NCBI taxonomy): Bacteria > Pseudomonadati > Bacteroidota > Flavobacteriia > Flavobacteriales > Salibacteraceae > Salibacter > Salibacter sp. Next base: position 14,507 of record NZ_JAVLBN010000019.1, on the reverse strand, counting down.
CTATGTAACTTTTTGCTGTATCTTGATATTCGTATGCTCTTGTTCCGTTTTGGATATAATACCCAACGTCTTTCCAGGAACCACCGCGTATAACTTTTCTTTTAAATACTGGCAAATCATTTTCATCAGCCTGGTACTGGTAGTCCATATTCAAGTCATGTGAAAAACTGTAGGCAGACTCATCATATGCATTCTTAGTCCACTCTGAAACATTACCAGCCATACAATAAAGACCGTAATCATTTGGTGAATAAGAATTTGCCGCTACAGTATGGAAACCTCCATCATCTACATAGTTACCTCTTAAAGGCTTAAAGTTTGCTAAGAAGCACCCTTTATCATTCCTTATGTAAGGTGAGCCCCATGGATATGAAGAAAGGTCAAGTCCACCACGAGCTGCGTACTCCCATTCAGATTCAGAAGGCAATCTGAAATCCTGAACCATTGGAACTCCTGCTCTTCTCAAGAAAGAGTTAAACAATTGCGTTCTCCATTGAGAGAATGCAGTAGCTTGTTTCCAATTAACACCCACAACAGGATAATCATCGTATGCAGGGTGCCAGAAATACGTATTCGTCATTGGCTCATTAAATGAGTAAGAGAAATCAGCCACCCAGCATAGAGTATCTGGGTACACTTCTACCCTATCTCTTTCAATAAAGCTGGTACGATCTAACCCTTCCGGTTCACCATACTGATGACGAGGACGACCTTTATTGGCCGCTTTCCTGTAGTTCATCCATGTGTACTCATAGATCAACCTTCTTGTATCAATTTGCTTTATACCATGAATTCTTTCTGCACGAGGATAGAATAATGGAGCCAATGCATCCTGAACATCTTCCTCTGGACTATTCCATGGAATTTCAGCATCCCAATTCAATTTAGGCTCATCAAGTTCTCTACCATATTGATCCTCCATGATAAAGTATTGCTCTTCATCTACATCTGCTAGAAGTGTCAGAGCCATTGAATCTCTTACCCAATGTACAAATTGACGGTATTCATTATTAGTGATTTCTGTATCATCCATGTAAAATGCCTGAACAGAAACTGTTTTCGCTTTTGAAACATGGGCATAAGGTACATCTTGGTCGTTACCCCCCATAGTAAAGCTTCCCATTGGTATATATACTGTTCCGTAAGGATCAATATCATACCAGGCTGGTCTGTTTTGCACACCAATTAGCTGACCATTTTCACGTGGTCCGCAACTGGCAACAAAAGCACCTATTATTAAGAAAAACAACAATCGTTTCATGCTGGTGTGTTTTATATCGATGACACAAATATAATCTTACAATTAAATTGTGCCAGTTTTAACGCCTTGTTTATTCAATTATTATGAAGAATTACAGGAATCGTACTGTTCTGTGACGCTCGAATTTTGGTTTTGAAATGATATTCATGCAGTAATTAAGCATTAACTCATGAGAACCTGAACTGTGTTTTCTGAGTTGAGAGGTAGTCACATCATACGAGTAACCAACTTTCAACATACCTCCTGTTAGACCAGTTCCCGGCATTTGATAATTAACTCCTAATATAGGACCTACTGCATCCTGAAGCCTGTAATTTATACCTCCCCAAAAACGTTCCTGATATTCGATTAATCCTGCAATATCAAAAGTAGTTGAGACACCATCAGACTTAACAAATACATTTGGCTTAATTTGCCAATCTGGACTGATGATTTGAGTTTGGTAGCCTGCCATCACATAAATATGACGAGCCATACCGTATTCTAAGTTAGCCGGAATACTCGCAGCATTTTGATCTTCATCCTGAAGGACAGCTCCGTTTAAGTGAGTAACACTCACACCTACATAAGCTTTTTTAGGTATTTTGTAATACAGACCAAAGTCCATATCAAATGAAAGGTCTGAAGCTCCATTATCTGGAATAGATGGATCTACTTGAAAATCATCTACTGCATCCCAATCATTATTGATTGTTTTATTGATGAGACCTAAGCCAAATCCACCACTTAACATACCAGGACCAATAGCTCTTCTGTAAGCATAAGACACCTTAAAGCCAAAGGTAGTCTCCTGACCTAGTTTATCAGAAAGTACACTAAAACCAACCCCGTGAGACTGATTTAACCATGGATCAGTAAATGGCATATGAGCCGTAAACAGATACGATTCAGGCCGACCTTCAAAGCCAACCCACTGTTGACGCCCAATAAGTGTTGCGCAAATTCCGTCATTACTTCCTGCTACTGCAGGGTTCGGATAGAATCTGTTAAAATAATTCTGCGTGAATTGGGGGTCTTGCTGCCCAAAAACAGTAGTCACGCTCATTACAGCAATGCTCCAAAGTAAAATTTTCTTCATAGAGTAATACGCTTTATTAAAGCAATTGTCCTAATAGTGGTGGCTAAAATAGTCAAAAGATTTTATTAACAAAAATTTTTAACATCAATCGTGTGATAACTTAAACAGATTGATTTTTTGAATAAATTAAATACTACAAGAATTTTTGATAGGTTTTTAACCACAAATCAGGAACTTCATTTTTACAGGCTTCCTGATAATCTTCATAACTACAGGGCACCAATTGATGTCTTTTGAATCTGTTCGCTTTTGGAGAAGGGAAAGGAACATTCATCCACCATCTATCTGTCTTAACGCTTTTCAAAAAGACAAGATCCTCATCAAAACTATCAATGTGTACTCTGTATTTAAGGTAGTTTTTCGAATTCATTAAAGGAAGGTCACCTTTTCGAGAATTTACGCCATCTATAAAGTACCAAACCATTTGAGCCAGAACATGTGCTGATATCCCCTGGTGGTCAAACTCAGGATCGTACTCGTAAAAACCAATTGACGTGACTTTTTCACTAATGCCCGCATATCTTGCTACCTGGCAACATTCATCATTTGTAAATCCATTTGGCCCGGCAACTTCGTTCCCCGGTGAATCGCTCCCTTTTATAGAGCTCATATCAAAGCTTACAATATCTGAATTACGAACAAGCGGCTCCACCAATTTCATGTCCTGCCTACATAAGCCAAGCCTCAACTCATCAAAGTGGAGTTTATCAATAAGGTCTTTCACATCCTCAGCTACAAAATAGCTCTGGTTACCGATATTGGTATAATGAAACAAGTAGTTTGGCTGATGGAGCAAGATTTTACTAAGAAAGTTTTCATTATTGATTTCCTCTTCCTGTGAAACTCCCATATCGAATTTCCTATCGATAGTCGTTAAATTTACAACCTGCTCCAAATTCTCATAAGCGAGATAATTTGCATATGTCAGGTCCTGTGTTCCCCCAATAATTACCGGAATACAGTTCCGCTTTACAAGATAAGCTACTACAGAACTAACGGCATAATAAGTATCAGAAACTGTTTCGCCTCCAAGAATGTTTCCCAAATCTATAATCGGTAACGTAAACCCTGAAGTCTTTTTGAGCTTGTACAAATAGCTCCTCACATAATTTGCTCCGTGTTCTGACCCTCTATTAGATAATGCATTTCGTGATTCTCCAACTCCAAATAAAACTATTTGAACACCTTCAGTAATTGATGGTAGCTCACCATCTCCGTGCTTTTCAATTATGGAGCCGAGGTCGCCCTTCCCATTTTTCATGAGTTGAGCATCTACCTCATTGAAGTAAAATGCAATATCCATCGTTATTTCTTCTTAGCTTTAGTACTCTTTTTAGCCTTTGATTTAGTTGATTTTGCCGGCTTCTTTTTCCCTTTTCCAGACTTTCCACCTTTTTCAATAATCCCCATGCAATCTTCCAGTGTCAACTCCTCAGGCTCTACATCTTTAGGTATTCTAAAGTTCTTTTTCTTATACTTTATATAAGGTCCGTACCTACCTTTCAGAACCTGTAAATCGGGCTCTGACTCGAATGTCTTGATTTTATTTTTCTCAGCCTGCTCGCGTTTTTCTTTTATCAACTCAATAGCTCTGTCGAGATTCACCTCCATAGGATCGTCTTCTTTCAAGCTAACAAAAAGGCTTTTGTGCCTAACGTAAGGACCATATCTACCAACATTAGCTGATACTTTTTCACCTTCAAACTCACCGAGTTCTCTTGGGAGTTTGAAAAGCTCCAACGCCTCGTCAAGTGAAATCTGCTGGATACTCTGATTTTTTCGCAAAGAGGCAAATTTCGGTTTCTCTTCAGATTCCGTTTCACCCAATTGAACCATGGGGCCATAACGACCGATCTTTGCATAAACTGGCTTTCCAGTTTTTGGATCATCTCCCAGGTGACGTTCCCCTTTAGCGCGTTCTGAATGTTCGAGAGTATTTTCTACATTTGAATGGAACGGACCATAAAAATTATCGATCATTTTATTCCACTTCAGCTGGCCCTGGGCAATATCGTCAAACTCTTTTTCTACCTCAGCAGTAAAGTTGTAATCGAGAATCTTGTTAAAGTTATCGATTAAGAAGTCATTTACCACCACACCTATATCGGTTGGGAACAGTTTTTTGCGCTCTGCACCTGTGTTTTCTTTTTTCTCTTCTTCTTTGACCTCACTCTCCTTAAGCGTTAAGTGCTTATATTTCCTCTCGTATCCGTCACGATCTTCTTTTACAACATAACCGCGCTTTTGAATTGTGCTGATTGTTGGTGCATAAGTTGAAGGTCTTCCAATCCCTAACTCTTCGAGCTTTTTAACCAAACTTGCTTCAGTATATCGTGGTGGATGGTGCGTAAACCTTTCAATTGCATCAATTTTTTGGAGATCGAGGTTTTGACCTTCTTTTAATGGAGGCAATAACCCCTGAGTATTTTTCTTATCCTCTTCGTGTTCATCATCAGTCGACTCAACGTAAACTTTGAGGAAACCATCAAACTTTACTACTTCACCCTTAGCCGTAAAAACCTCGTCTCGGTTCTGAACGGGAATAGTAACAGTTGTGCGTTCTAATTTAGCATCTGCCATTTGAGTGGCAATCGTCCTCTTCCAAATAAGGTCGTAGAGTCGCTCTTGTGCAGAATCATCTCCAGCCTCATTTACACCGAGGTTTGTTGGTCTAATAGCCTCGTGCGCTTCTTGAGCTCCTTTTGATTTTGTCGCGTAGTTTCTGCTTTTGTGATAGTCAGATCCGAACTTATCACTGATCACAGCTTTACTTTGCTTGATTGCAGTATCGCTCAAATTCGTTGAATCAGTACGCATGTAAGTGATCTTACCTGACTCGTATAATCTTTGAGCTACCGACATGGTTTGAGCAACTGAGAATCCGAGCTTCCTGGACGCTTCCTGTTGCAAAGTTGATGTAGTAAAAGGAGCAGCCGGAGTTCTTTTACCCGGTTTTTTCTCCAGTTTATCAATTGAGAAATTACTGTCTGAGCAATCGTTTAAGAAAGTCTTTGCCTCTGCAACAGTTTTGAATTTTTTATTCAGCTCAGCCTTTAAAGTTGTACCGTCAACATCGAAATAGGCTGATACTTTAAAAGAGTTTTGCGGAGTAAACTTTTCAATTTCACGCTCCCGCTCAACAATTAACCGAACAGTAACACTTTGCACTCTACCGGCACTCAGTTTGGGCTGTACCTTTTTCCAAAGAACCGGAGACAACTCAAAACCAACTAATCGATCCAGTACCCTTCTCGCTTGTTGAGCATTTACTAAGTTGTCATTGATATTGCGCGGGTTTTCAATCGCTTTTGTAATAGCCGGTTTCGTAATTTCATTAAAAACAATGCGCTTTGTATTCTCCGGCTTTAACCCTAGCACATTGTAAAGATGCCAGGATATCGCTTCTCCCTCGCGATCCTCATCCGTTGCTAACCAAACCATCTCTGATTTCTTAGCTAACTTCTTGAGTTCTGAGATCAGTTTCTTTTTATCAGATAAAACCTCGTAATTAGGTGCAAATGCATTTTCAACATCTACCGAGAGTCCTTTTTTGGCTAAATCCCGAACGTGTCCATAACTCGACTTCACGACAAAATCCTTACCCAAAAACCCCTCAATCGTTTTAGCCTTTGCAGGCGACTCCACTATAACTAAGTTCATATTTTTCTAGACATTTTTTTCTCTAACAGGCACATTAATGCCTTGTTGAATGCTTACAAAGAAAAGCAAACATTTTTTCTCTTTCCAATAGGCGCAACTAACATAAAGCTAAAAAACAAGGGAATGACCTATGATTTTAACAATTCATTCTCAACTGTCATTTTGACACCAACACGCAATTCGTTATTTTTGCGGGCTTAGAATTGCTAAAACACACAAGGCATGATAGAAGGATTGCACGAAGGAAATAAAACTATTGATGAAAGCAAACAAGGTGAGGTAACTTTATTAGATTCCACTAAAGGAGGAAATAAAAAACTTTATTTGGAAAGTTACGGTTGTCAAATGAACTTTTCAGACAGCGAAGTAGTTGCTTCAATTCTTTCAAAAGAAGGCTATGAAACAGTTAGCCAAAGTAGTGAGGCCGATGTTGTGCTGCTAAATACATGTTCTATAAGAGATAATGCCGAGCAACGTGTACGCACTCGTCTCAAGCAATTCAAAAATGCTAAAAAAGAGCGCCCAAATCTCGTTGTTGGAGTTTTAGGCTGTATGGCTGAGCGCCTCAAGAAAAAACTACTCGACCAGGAAAAACTCGTTGACCTTGTAGCAGGGCCTGATGCCTATCGTGATCTCCCGGGCTTAATCAGTGAAGTTGAAGGAGGACAAAAAGCTGTAAACGTACTTCTTTCAAGAGAGGAAACGTATGCTGATATTTCTCCGGTTCGTCTCGATAAAAACGGAGTAACAGCCTTTATTTCTATCATGCGCGGATGCGACAACATGTGCTCTTTTTGTGTTGTTCCATTTACCCGTGGTCGTGAGAGAAGTCGCGATCCGCAGTCTATCGTGCAGGAAGCAAAAGAGCTTTATGACAACGGATATAGAGAAGTGACACTTTTAGGGCAAAATGTTGACAGTTACCGCTGGAACATGTCAAGCAAAGGCAGAATCAAGGATGAATCCAAGCCTACGGTGAACTTTGCTGAACTTCTTGAAATGGTCGCGCAGGTTGCCCCTGATTTGAGAATCCGATTCTCAACTTCTCACCCAAAAGATATGACTGACGATGTACTTCACGCAATGGCGAAGTACGACAACATTTGTAAATACATCCACTTACCTGTACAGAGTGGAAATACTGAAATGCTCAAAAAAATGAATCGCGGTTATTCCAGAGAGTGGTACATGAACAGAATTGAAGCAATTCACCGCATCATTCCCGGATGTGCAATTTCAACCGATATCATTACCGGCTTTTGTGGCGAAACTGATGAGCAACACAACGAAACCATCAGTCTCATGAAGGAAGTTAAATACGACTTTGCTTACATGTTTAAATATTCAGAGCGCCCAAGAACTTTAGCTGAAAGGAAATACGAAGATGACGTTCCTGATGAAGTTAAAAAAGCAAGACTGCAGGAAATTATCCAACTTCAACAACAGCACTCTGCCGAGAGCAACAAACGTCAACTCGGCAAAACATTTGAGGTTCTGATCGAAGGAGTATCCAAAAAATCTGATGATGACTTGTGCGGCCGAAATACACATAATACAATGGTTGTATTCCCAAAAGGAGACTACCAAAAAGGGCAGTACGTTAAAGTGAAAGTAACTGATTGCACAAGTGCCACACTACTCGGTGAAGTTGTGGATGAAGAAAAAGTTCTAACAACAGCCTAAAATGAATTTACAACCCATCAAGCAACGTTTTAGCATCATCGGGAATAACGATGGACTAAACCGGGCTTTGGAAACAGCTGTTCGCGTTGCTTCCACTGATTTATCAATACTGGTTACCGGTGAAAGTGGCGTTGGTAAAGAGGCCATCCCGCAAATTATTCACAGTCAGAGCCCGAGGAAACACAACTCCTACATAGCCGTAAACTGCGGTGCTATACCATCAGGCACAATGGACTCTGAACTTTTTGGACACGTAAAAGGATCTTTCACCGGAGCAGGGACCGAACGCAAAGGATATTTTGAAGAAGCTAGTGGCGGTACAATATTTCTCGATGAAGTAGCTGAAATGCCCCTTGAAACTCAGGTTAAACTATTACGTGTTTTGGAAGCCGGGGAGTTTTTAAAGGTTGGTTCATCAAAAGTTCAAAAAACGGATGTGAGAATCGTTGCCGCAACAAATGTCGATATCCCAAAAGCTATTGATGCTGGCAAGTTTAGAGAAGATCTCTACTACAGGTTAAACACTGTTCCTATTCACTTACCTCCACTACGCAAAAGAAAAGAAGACATTCATCTTCTCTTTAGAAAATTCGCAGCCGATTTTTCTGAAAAATACAGAACTCCCCTCATCAGACTTTCAGATGAGGCACGCGAGATGCTTGAACGCTACTATTGGCACGGAAACATCCGCCAGCTCAAAAATATTACTGAGCAACTCAACGTATTAGAAGAGGAACGAAATGTTAGTGCTCAAACACTGCTCAAATACCTCCCGGATTTATCGAAATCCAACCTACCGGCAACCAGGCAAAGCAACTCAGGATCTGACAGTGACTTAAACGAAAGGGAAATTCTCTACAAAATACTTTTCGACCTCAGGAATGAGATGAACGATCTCAAAAAACTCGTTGGTGACTTGTTAAAAGATGGTAGCATCTCTGATGAGGATACCCAAATAATCAAAGAGCTTTATACTGAAGCTGAGACTGATCCGGCAAAAGACCCCGAATACCAGGCTCTACAATTACCTGCACACACGAGCGAGGCAAATGCTGCACAGGCAGAATTCCAGGACTCTAATTTCCACCAACACCAGGAAGTTGAAGAGTCACTAAACCTTGAAGATCAAGAAAGAATTTTAATCAAAAAAGCACTTGAAAAACACAACGGCAAACGAAAATATGCTGCTGAAGAATTAGGCGTATCAGAACGCACGCTCTACAGAAAAATTAAAGAGTACGAATTGAGTTAATATGAAACGTTTTTTTACAGCCATAATACTTCTTTGCATTCCCGTTTTGCTTCAAAACTGCAAAGTAAATTACTCGTTCACCGGTATTAGTACTGATGCCGAAACAGTAAGCATTCAATATTTCCCGAGTGTAGCTCCGCTGGCTCCGCCAACCTACAGCCAGGCTTTTACAGAAAGTTTGAAAGATATTTTCCTCCAACAAACCAATATCGCATTAGTTGAGAATAATGGCGAACTTCAGTTTGAAGGAGAAATAGTTGGGTACAACAACGCACCGGTTGCTGTTCAGGGAAATGAGCAAGCAGCACTCAACAGATTGACAATAACAGTGAGCGTACGTTTTACAAATACCTTGAATGAAGAAGACAACTTTGAAAAACAATTCAGTAAATTTGAGGATTACGAAAGCACCGCGTCATTAAAGCAAGTTGAAGATCAATTAATAGAAGACATCAACCAACAACTCACACAGGATATTTTGCAAAGCGCTATAGGGAACTGGTAATGAATAGTCAAAAAATCACACAAATACTGAGTAACATTGATATTCTCAACCAGATTTCAGTTGAAGAACTCAATCAGCTCGTTCGTGATTTCCCCTACATGACACTCCCGCACTTGCTTTTAGCCAAAAAACTACACGACAACAACGACCTTCACGCTGGCCAGCAAATAAAAAAGACGGCTATCCTCATTCCCAATCGCAAAAGATTGTACGAATTGCTTTACAGGGAAACGGTCAGAACCACTATAGCCAGCACTGTTGAGAAACCACAGCCCGAGACACCTAAAGCTGAAAAAGAAGAAACCGCTACAGATGAAGATGTAGCTTTTCAAAATCCACTTCAGTTTCATTCTTTAAAAGGCGAAACCACAATTATCCCTGGAGAAAAGGAAGAAATTGCTGATGAGGCAAATCCTCAAAAAGAAGAACAACTCGATGAGTTAGAAAATGAGGTTCTCAAGCACGCAATGGAAAGCGCTTACGCCTTCACATCTGACGACATTCCTGAGAAAAACAAAACTTTCGAAGACCCAGAAAAGCCTGAGGAAACGTCCGGCTCTGACCGTGAAAAGAAAAAGCTTTCTCCAAATGAAAGACAGGCATTTTCAAAGTGGCTGCAAATCTTAGATAAAGAAAGACTTGAAAAAGTTCGAGAGAAAGAAAAACAAGAACAAAAACAGCAGCAAAGTAAGCTGATTGATAAATTCATAAAAGAAGAACCGCAAATCTCAAAAGTCGACAAAGACGAAGACTTTTCACCAGAAGGCATTTCCCGCATGAATGTCGTTGATAATGACGATTTCGTGACGGAGACATTGGCTAAAATTTACACTCAGCAGGGAAATATTGAAAAAGCAAAAAATATCTACAACAAACTCATGTTGAAATATCCCGAAAAAAAGGCTTACTTTGCCGGCCAACTTAAAAAGATCGATAATCAAGACAAATAAATAATTATGGCAACTTTTTTCACCGTACTTATCGCAGTTGTTTGCCTTTTACTCATCTTAGTTGTTCTCGTTCAGAACCCTAAAGGTGGTGGTTTGGCATCAGGATTTTCAGGAGCTAATCAAATTGGTGGCGTTAAGCGCACAACTGATTTCCTCGAAAAATCTACATGGACACTTGTTATTGTATTGATGTTGTTGAGCATCGCTTCTTCATCATTCATGAAAAAAGAACAGGTTGCTACAGGTAATCAAAACCAGGGAGGAGAACTCGAAGAGTTGATGGAATCTCAACCAACACAAACTCCACAACAACCGGGTCAGCCTCAACAACAACAGCCTCAGCAGCAACAGCAACAACAAGCTCCTGCAGAAAATGGCGGTGGTGAAGATTTGCCAATCTTCGATGACGAAGAAGAAGATCAGGAATAATTTGACATTACATTATAGTTTCACTCTATAAAAAATGTCAGCATGACAGCATGCTGACATTTTTTTTTGCCCAAAATTCTCTACTCGCTGACAAAATGTATCTACCACACTATTGGCACATTTTATGACCATGTAACAGTTGAAAATTTAAAAACAATCAATTTTAAAATTTTAATAAAATGGCAGGATTAAATATTAAACCTTTAGCAGATCGCGTGGTAGTAGAGCCAGCGCCTGCAGAAGAGAAAACAGCTAGCGGAATTATCATTCCTGACACAGCAAAAGAAAAGCCTCAAAGAGGAAACGTGGTTGCTGTAGGAGGCGGAAAGAAAGATGAGCCGATGACTGTAAAAGAAGGAGATACCGTTCTCTACGGTAAATTCTCTGGTACTGAAATTTCAATTGAAGGTAAAGACTATTTGATCATGCGAGAATCAGACATTTTCGCAATTGTTTAATCATTCAATTTTTGAATAAAATTAAATCTGAATAAAAATGGCTAAAGATATTTTATACGACATTGACGCAAGAGATCAGTTGAGAGCTGGTGTTGATGCATTGGCGAATGCAGTAAAAGTTACATTAGGTCCAAAAGGACGTAATGTAGTTATCGACAAAAAATTTGGTGCTCCTCAAGTAACCAAAGATGGTGTTACAGTAGCAAAAGAAGTTGAGCTTAAAGAGCCTTTCCAAAATATGGGCGCTCAAATGGTAAAAGAAGTAGCTTCTAAAACTGCTGATATTGCCGGTGATGGTACAACAACTGCTACAGTTCTAGCACAATCAATGATTACAACAGGTCTTAAAAACGTTGCTTCAGGTGCTAACCCAATGGATCTTAAGCGCGGAATTGACAAAGCAGTAGCTGAAGTTGTAAAACACCTGACTGGAATTTCTAAAAAGGTTGGCGATGACAACTCCAAGATAGAGCAAATAGCATCTATATCAGCTAATAACGACAACACAATAGGGAGTCTCATCGCTCAGGCGATGAAAAAAGTTGGTAAAGACGGTGTAATCAGCGTTGAAGAAGCGAAAGGAACTGAGACTGAAGTAAAAACAGTTGAAGGTATGCAGTTTGATCGCGGATACCTCTCGCCTTATTTCGTGACTGATTCTGAAAAAATGATCGCTGATCTCGAGAATCCTTACATCCTCATCTTCGATAAGAAGATTTCTACTATGAAAGATATGGTTCCGATCCTCGAGAAAACAGCTCAAAGTGGAAAACCTTTATTGATCATTGCTGAGGACATCGAAGGTGAAGCGCTTGCTACTCTAGTAGTGAATAAACTTCGCGGATCATTGAAAATCGCAGCAGTTAAAGCACCAGGATTTGGTGATCGCAGAAAAGCAATGCTCGAAGATATCGCAATCTTAACTGGTGGTAATGTAATCAGTGAAGATCAAGGTCGTAAATTAGAAGATACAACTATTGAAGACCTTGGAACTTGCGAAAAAATCCAAATCGATAAAGACAACACTACTATCGTAAACGGTAATGGTGCAAAAGACAACATCGATGCTCGCGTGAATCAAATTAAAGCGCAAATCGAATCAACTACATCTGATTACGATAAAGAAAAACTTCAGGAACGCCTTGCTAAATTAGCTGGTGGTGTTGCTGTTCTTTACATCGGTGCAGCTACTGAAGTTGAAATGAAAGAGAAGAAAGATCGCGTTGACGATGCGCTTGCAGCAACTCGTGCAGCGGTTGAAGAAGGAATTGTACCGGGTGGTGGTATTGCGCTCATCCGCGGTATTAAAGCTATCGATTCACTTGAGGGTGAAAACGAAGACGAAACAACCGGTATTGCAATCGTTCGCAGATCACTTGAAGAACCTTTACGCCAAATCGTACACAATGCAGGTGGTGAAGGTGCTGTAATCGTTCAAAAAGTACTTGAAGGAAAAGACGATTACGGGTACAACGCCCGCACTGAGGTATTTGAAAACCTCCTAAAAGCTGGTGTTATTGACCCAACTAAAGTGACTCGCGTAGCACTTGAAAACGCAGGTTCAATTGCAGGCATGTTACTCACAACTGAGTGCGTTATGGCTGATGAACCAGAAGATGACAATGAACCAGCCGGTGGCGGAATGCCAGGCGGCATGGGTGGCGGAATGCCAGGTATGATGTAATCAACCTATTTAGTTAAACATAAAAATCCCGGCTTCACTTGAGGTCGGGATTTTTTATTTGGTAACGGTCAGATCCGGAAACTTTGCTATCAAATATCTCTGAAATGATCGATGTAGCGAACCAGGTTACCACCGTAGTTTTGATCGAGATCTGACTGTAAGCTATCCTGTGAAGCGTTATACGTGAGGTAAGTTGAAAAGAAGGCATTGTTCACTCGGTCAGCATTAAAATAAGCCGGATTCAACTCTTTTTCTTTAAGTTGAACTTGCAACAAGCCATCAAGTATCGATCTTATTTTCTGCTTTTTTAAAGTTCTTTTCTCTTTGGCTGAAAGGTTCTGATCAAAATTTTGATAGAGCGAATCCAACTCTTTAGCTGACCGATTGAGGTAAAGTCTTAGGGTTACTTCATCATCCAGGTTCTGACCGTAACGTTTCAATAGGTCTTTCTCACCTTTTGATGCAAGTAATCTCATAGCTCCCTGCCTCCCGATGAATGTCGCCAGGTTTTCATTGAAATCTGCCTGTGAAGGCAAATAAATAGTTGAATGCGTAAGTTCATGAATAATAAGTTCGGCTAACTCTGCCGAGTCTCGCTGTAACATTCCGCTCAAAATCGGATCTGAAAACCACCCGAGAGTGCTCCAGGCATCAACACTTCCAATTCGTGTATCAAAGCCTAATGTATCGAGGTTTCGCTTCTCTCTTACAGCAAGTTTTTTCTTGAAATGACCTTTGTAAGGTAAACTCCCCAAAAAAGGATATTTCCAGCGATGTGGCTGAAGTGAAAACTGTGGCGTGGCTGTAACAACCCAGAGAATGGGATCATTACCATGATCGTAAAAACTTGTGTAGTTATCAGTCTTATCGAGTTTTAAAGAATCATAAGCAAATTGCTTAACCTCATTGATCCAATTTATTTTATCGCGATAATCATCTGGTAGTTCGTCCTTTTTCAGGACCTCTTCAAGCGGCTCAGCTTTTCGCAAAATTCTCAATTGACCCATACCCTGCCTAATCCCATAACCGATGAGATCGAGGAATGCCAGTGCTGAGATTAGCAAGACGACTACTGCATTAGACATTAATAACCGCATTTCCGGAAATAAAAAAAGGGGGTGTATCAAAAAGCGTTAATGAGATAAAAAAGGCCTTGTTTGCAATATTTTAATCCAGTACTTTCTCCTTCTTCAGTTTATGTAAGTAGCTTTTTAAAACCGAAAATGTAAGATTTTTCGGTTTTGATACACCCCCCTATTATCATTTTTAAAAAGACAGAATGTTTATTTATTGAGTTCTTCTTTAACAAGTGAAGAGATCAATTTACCATCTGCCTTTCCTTTGAGTTTACCAACAAGAGGTCCCATAACTTTCCCCATATCTGAAGGACCTGAAGCTCCGGTTTGCTCAATCGCTTTTTGTACTTCTGCCCTCACTTCATCTTCACTCATTTGCTCAGGCATGTATTCTTCAATAATTGCAGCCTGGAGTTCTTCATCTTTTGCCAGGTCATCACGCCCCTGCTCCTTGAAAAGCTCAGCACTATC
>NZ_JAVLBN010000018.1:0-41703 GCF_031581065.1 Salibacter sp. | reverse complement strand
ATACTAATATTGCTTTTAAAGCGATAAAGAAATGGAGTTATGATGGTTACAAGTCAACTAATATTGAGAAGTTAAATCAGTTCACTACTTTTGGAATGGAACAATTAATTCAATTGCATTGTGATTGGGAAATGGTAAAGCACATGTATGATAATCAGTTAGAGGCTAAAAATTCTTTTTAAAAAGTCTTGTTTTAGAATAAATTTGCAAGTCCCAATTTCTCAATCATGCTTTAGAAGTATCGCCCTGATTGAACATAAAGATTACTGTTTTTTGCTTTCTTCATAAAAGTTATCCCAAAGATCACCTTCATCTTTCCATAAATCATGTAAAACTTCAGATGATGATAATTCTGATTGTTTTACCAGAATTTTGTCGTGAAGAGAAGAAAGCTTATCTAAAAGCTTTTCAGTAATAATATTGAGATCGTGTAATTGATTTCCTAATAGGACAATGTCTTTATAAATATCATCCTTATCAGTTAAATTTGATTTAGATTCATCGATAAAAGATATGAGTAATTGGAATAATTGATAAACTTCACTGTAGGTATTAGTTAATCTTTCAAACTCAGAAAGATCATTTGTATCGTACTCATCATATTTGTTTACAATTTCCAATTGTTCAGTAATGGATAATTCGATTTCTGCTAAATCCTTTTGCAGACCATTGAGCTTTCGTGTTAGAAACTTTTGGATGGAACTTCCCAGAAGTTTACTGATCGTTTTTAGAGGAGATTCAAATCTGTTATTTAATGATTGGCTCAGCATTATTTATTGAAACGCAATATTATAATTGAAGTTGTAAAACAAACTTACAATTTTATTTACTCTGTCGAATTCACTAATCCAATGAATGCAATCATTGTTTACTTATAATTTATATTATGTAAAATAAAGCTGTAAATAAGAAAGGAGACCAATCGATCTCCTTCTCTCTATTAAAAATATGTGCTGTAAGCAAATGGATGATTACTCTGCAGAGTTCGCTTCCTGGAACTTCGCTTTCATCTCTTTGTAATTTTCCATTTGATTTGTTTTTCCGTAAAGTCCCATGAGCGTTTGCATTGTTACACGGTCTTCCGGATTTAGCTCATGAGCTTTCTCCAATGGCTTAATCGCTTTTTCATACAATGTATCTCGCTCAGCTTTTAGTTTTTCGTATTCCTCTTTATTGTTGATATCCAGTTTATTCATCTCTTCCTGGATCTCAGCACTGCGGTTCACATAAACAGCTCCAAGATTGTAGTACGATTCGTAATTATCAGGATCTACAGCAATAGCACTCTCGTAATCTGCCGTTGCTTTGTCGCTCATACCCTTTTTGTCGTAAAGTGTCCCTCTTGCAAAGTATAACTGCGCATTTGAAGAATCTTTTTTAATGGCTTCATTCAACATAGCTAATGCATCATCAGTTTTACCTGTAGTCAGATAAATGTTGATGAGCTCAGTCAATATTGCACCGTTTTCAGGATACAAGCTTCTACCTTCTTTCAACGTTTTGAGTGCTGCTTCAGTATTACCCTGTCCTTTTTCGAGCTTAGCAACATTCACGAAAAGTGCACCGTTTTTGTAACCGAGTTTTGCACTCTCACGGTATTGCTCAATTGCTTTTGCAGTATCCTTAGCTAATTCTGCAGTGAGTCCGGCATTGAATATAGCAGATGTATCAGTTTTCCCAAATTTTGACGAAATTGCAGCGGAGTTCTCAAATGCTTTACTCGCCTCCTTGTAATTCTTCGTTTTATAATTATCAATTGCTACAGCAAACATTTGACGACCAGTAATTTTGTACTGCGGTTGAATATCTTTGTCACCAATTCTTCTACCTTCTAATTCAAGCGCTTTCTCAAAAGCTTCAGCAGCTTTATAAATCGCGTTAGAATCGAGTTTTTGGAATTTTTCGTCTTCCGTTGCAGCTAAGGCCAAATAAACCTTACCGCGGTAGAACCACGTCTTGCGCTCGTTCATTGTTTTTTCGTGAACAGTCGCTGCATCGATGTTCTCTTTAGCCTTGGCCAAATCGCCATTTTTCAAATAGTTATTGGCGCTAATCACTTTGTTCGACTGCGCAAAACCCGTTGCTACAGTCGCTATCATCGTCAATGTGAAAAATATACGTTTCATAATTTTTTATTCCTTTTGGTGCGAAATTATCAATTATTCTTCGCTATCAGTAGCATTTTCTGTGCCATTCTCTTCTTCAGAACCATTTTCCTCCTCTTCTGCATCCGTATGCGGCACTTTAGCAACAGCTGCAATTTGGTCACCTTTCTTGAGATTGATCAGCCTAACACCCTGTGTGGCACGACCCATCACTCTGATTTGGGCAACTTCGAGTCGGATTGCGATTCCGTTTTTATTAATAATCATCAGGTCGTTATCATCAGTAACTGCCTTGATAGTTGTGAGTTCTCCGGTTTTATCAGAAATATTCATCGTCTTCACACCTTTACCACCGCGGTTTGTCACGCGGTAATCTTCAAGTGCTGTGCGTTTTCCGTAACCTTTTTCTGATACAACCAAAATAGTGGTTTCAGAGTCCTGAATGCAAACCATGCCCACAACTTCGTCTTTGTCGTTGGCCAGCCTCACTCCTCTTACTCCGCTGGCTCCACGGCCCATGGATCTGACCGTGTTTTCATTAAAGCGAATTGCGCGACCACTTTTCAGTGCCATCAACACTTCACTTTCACCATTTGTGAGCTTAGCTTCGAGAAGTTCATCACCATCTTTAATGTTGATCGCGATGATTCCGTTTGAACGCGGACGAGAATATGCTTCGAGATTCGTCTTCTTAACAGTACCTTTTTTGGTACACATCATAATGAAGTTGTTCTCGATAAATTCCTGGTCGGTCAGATCCGGAACATTGATATAGGCAAGAACTCTGTCATCGGGTTCGATGTTGATCAGGTTCTGAACAGCCCTACCTTTTGATGCTTTCGTTCCTTCCGGAATCTCGAACACACGCATCCAGAAACATTTCCCTTTCTCCGTAAAGATGAGGAGATAGTTGTGCGTATTGGCGTAGAACAGATCTTCCAGGAAGTCCTCATCACGGGTTGTGCTACCCCGCGATCCGCGACCTCCGCGTTTTTGTGTGCGGTATTCAGAAAGTGAAGTTCGCTTCATATACCCCATGTGAGAAATTGTCACAACAACTTCTTCGTTCGGGATCATATCTTCGATGCGGAAATCGGCACTGGCAAAAATGATGTCAGTTTTGCGCTCATCACCGTATTTCTCTTTCATCTCATTGAGCTCGTCCTTGATGATCTGCATTCTCAAGCCTTCGTCAGCCAAAATGCTTTCGTAGTACTCGATTTTTTTCATCAATTCATCGTACTCGCTCTGGATTTTTTCGCGCTCCATGCCTGTGAGGCGTTGAAGACGCATCTCCAGTATAGCTTTCGCCTGAATTTCGGTAAGCTCGAAGTCTTTCATCAAGCCTTCTTTCGCGATATCAGCAGTGCGCGATCCCCTGATGAGTGCGATCACTTCATCGAGATTGTCGAGTGCGATGAGATACCCTTCTAATACGTGAGCTCGCTCTTTCGCTTTGCGCAGTTCGTATTCTGTCCTGCGAACAACTACTTCGTGGCGGTGATCAACGTAATGATGAATGAGATCTTTGAGATTTAACGTTTGCGGGCGACCTTTAACGAGCGCAACGTTATTCACTGAGAATGAAGTTTGTAAAGCAGTGTGCTTGTACAAATTGTTCAGAACCACATTCGGGATAGCATCGCGCTTGAGTTCGTACACAACGCGCATGCCGCTTCTGTCACTCTCATCGCGGATATCAGAGATACCCTCGATCTTTTTATCGTTCACCATATCGGCCGTCTTGCTGATCATTTCAGCCTTATTGACCTGGTATGGTATTTCTGTCACAATAATTCTCGGTCTGCCCGATTCAGTTTCTTCGATATCGGCTTTGGCTCTGATCACGACCTTACCGCGACCTGTTTCAAAAGCCTGGCGAACACCGTCAACACCGTAAATGATTCCACCAGTTGGGAAATCAGGTGCTTTCACGTGTTCCATCAATCCTTCGATGGATATATCATTATCATCGATATAAGCGATAGTCGCATTCACAATTTCAGTGAGATTGTGAGGCGGCATGTTTGTCGCCATACCAACAGCAATACCACTGGCTCCGTTTACCAGTAGGTTAGGAATTTTAGCCGGTAGCACGGTTGGTTCTTCGATCGTATCATCGAAGTTGAGGGAGAAATCGACTGTTTCTTTGTCGATATCAGACAGCATCTCCTCTGCTATTTTGCGGAGTTTAGCCTCGGTATAACGCATGGCGGCCGGACTATCACCATCTACAGAACCGAAGTTCCCCTGGCCGTTGACCATTGGATAGCGAAGTGACCAGTGTTGTGCCATGCGCACCATTGTGTCGTAAACAGATGAATCACCGTGTGGGTGATACTTACCGAGCACCTCTCCTACGATACGTGCTGATTTTTTAAAGGACTTGTTGGATGTCAATCCCAAATCCTGCATTCCGTATAAAACTCTTCGGTGAACGGGCTTTAAACCGTCTCGAACATCGGGTAATGCGCGCGCTACAATCACTGACATGGAATAGTCGATGTATGCCGACTTCATTTCCTCGTCTATGTTTACGCGCAGTATTCTTTCATTATCTCCTTCTGCCATATTGTCTTAAATTCAAAGAGAAATTGCGTTTCGTATAGTATTTGCTACACAGTTTAAAATGAATTTCGAAAGTACTTATTAATGTATCTAAAACCATGTTGAAAACCTCTGTAATTTTCAACAAATTTATGTTGGTAAAAAGAACCCGCTTTTCAGGTTAGCCGCGTTATTAGCTCAGTACTTTTGAGATTGTAGAAAGAGTTGTTATTTTCACAGTGTGGAATGAACGAAATGGGTTCCAAAACCGTTTAACAACAAAAGAACACGAAGGAGAACAAAATATATGGAAGCAAATTTTTCCCCAAGAGTTAAGGATGTGATATCCTTTAGTCGCGAAGAAGCACTCAGGCTGGGTCATGACTACATCGGCACTGAGCACTTCCTCCTCGGAATTATTCGCGAAGGTCAGGGAGTTGCTGTTGAAATTTTGAAAAACCTCAATGTAGATCTCATGGAGTTGCGCAAACTTATTGAGCAGTCTATAAAGGTTGAAAATACATCGAAGGTAACCTCTAACCTCGGAAATATTCCACTGGTTAAACAAGCAGAAAAAACGCTCAAGATCACTTATCTCGAAGCTAAACTCTTCAAAAGTAATGTGATTGGCACAGAGCATTTGTTGCTGAGTATCTTAAAAGACGACAACAATGTTGCGAGCAGAGCGCTATTTAACTTTAATGTTGATTACGAAATGGTAAAAAACGAATTAGACAATATGCATTCCGGATCTGACATGAGTGAAGATCCGAGAGCTGAGATACCGGGAAGCGCTGAAGATGATGACACTTCTTCAGGCTCATTCTCAGGCGGAGGTCGCGGTGGCGCACAACGCAAGAGCGACTCAAAATCAAAAACACCGGTACTCGATAACTTTGGTCGGGATCTCACCAAAATGGCTGAAGATGATAAGCTCGACCCTATCGTGGGCCGTGAAAAAGAAATTGAACGCGTCTCACAAATACTGAGCAGGCGTAAAAAGAACAATCCTATCCTGATCGGTGAGCCGGGTGTTGGTAAATCGGCAATTGCTGAAGGACTCGCACTGCGTATCGTGCAACGCAAAGTTTCACGTGTTCTCTACAACAAGCGTGTTGTTACGCTGGATCTCGCTTCGCTGGTTGCCGGTACAAAATACCGTGGTCAGTTCGAAGAGCGAATGAAAGCTGTGATGAACGAACTGGAGAAATCTCCTGATGTGATTCTCTTCATTGATGAGATACACACAATAATCGGAGCCGGTGGTGCTTCGGGATCACTGGATGCATCGAATATGTTCAAGCCTGCTCTCGCTCGCGGTGAAATTCAATGCATCGGTGCTACCACACTCGATGAATACCGCCAGTACATTGAAAAAGACGGTGCGCTCGAAAGACGTTTCCAAAAAGTGATGGTAGAACCTACCACGCCTGATGAAACAGTGACGATCCTGAACAATATCAAGGCTCGATATGAAGAACACCACAATGTGAATTACACTCCTGAAGCAATTCAGGCTTGTGTGAAGTTGACAGATCGTTACATGACGGATAAACACCTTCCCGATAAGGCTATCGATGCTTTAGATGAGGCAGGATCACGCGTTCACATCACAAATATTGAAGTTCCGGATGAAATTCTCGAGATCGAAAAGCAAATAGAGATAGTCAAAGAAGATAAAAACCAGGTTGTTCGCAAGCAGAAATATGAAGAAGCAGCAAGATTGCGCGATTCAGAACGCAAATTGAGCGAACAACTGGAAGAGGAAAAGAAAAAGTGGGAAGAACGAACTAAAGAACACCGCGAAACGGTTGACGAGGAAAACGTTGCTGAAGTTGTTGCCATGATGACTGGCGTTCCTGTACAGCGAATTGCGCAAAAAGAAGCTGAGCGACTCACGAATATGCGTGAGAAGTTGAGAGGTAGCGTAAT
The DNA here is from genome assembly GCF_031581065.1 of Salibacter sp. Classification (NCBI taxonomy): domain Bacteria; kingdom Pseudomonadati; phylum Bacteroidota; class Flavobacteriia; order Flavobacteriales; family Salibacteraceae; genus Salibacter; species Salibacter sp. The sequence continues at coordinate 35,119 of NZ_JAVLBN010000018.1, read as the reverse complement.
CGGACAGGACGAAGCGGTTGAAAAAGTGGTTAAAGCGATTCAGCGTAACCGTGCCGGATTGAAAGATCCCAATAAACCGATCGGTTCGTTTATTTTCTTAGGTCCTACGGGTGTTGGTAAAACGCAGTTGGCCAAGGTTCTGACCCGTTACCTTTTCGATAAGGAAGATAATATGATCCGTATCGATATGAGTGAATACATGGAAAAATTTGCTGTGTCGAGATTGATCGGAGCGCCTCCGGGTTATGTCGGTTACGAAGAAGGTGGTCAGCTTACTGAAAAAGTTCGCAGACACCCCTACTCTGTTATTCTGCTCGATGAGATTGAGAAAGCACACCCCGATGTGTACAACTTACTCCTTCAAATCCTGGATGACGGAACAGTAACAGATAGTCTGGGTCGTAAAGTTGATTTCAAGAATACGATCATCATCATGACGAGTAACATCGGTACGCGTCATCTCAAAGATTTTGGACAAGGTGTTGGTTTTGCACCAACCGCCAAGCTTCAAAATGAGGAACAGGAAGCCAAGAGTATTTTACAAAAAGCGCTAAAGAAGGCGTTTGCTCCCGAGTTCTTAAACAGGGTTGACGATGTAATACTCTTCAACAGTCTTAAACAGGAAGACTTGTTCAAGATCATTGATATTGAATTGGAACATCTCTACAAGCGTATTGAAGATCTTGGATATTCAATTGAGCTCACAAACGAAGCGAAAAAACACATCGCTGAAAAAGGTTACGACCACCAGTACGGTGCACGTCCGCTGAACAGAGCAATCCAGAAATATCTCGAAGATCCTATCGCTGAGGAGATCATCGGCAACAAGATCAAAGATGGAGATACGGTAAAAGTTGATTTTGATAAAAAAGATAAAGAGATCAAGATCAATGTGAAAAAAGGCGAAGCCAAACCGAAGAAAAAGTCTGATGATTCGAGTTCTGAAAAAGAAGGCGAAACGAAGAATGAAAAAGAGTAATCACTCTGTTTGAAATACAACTGGGGGGGTGTATCAAAAAGCGATTGTGTGATAAAAAAGTCGGTGTTTGTAAGATATTAATACAGTCTTTTAAGACTATTTCAACTTCATCAGTAGCTTTTTAAAACCGAAAAATGTGATTTTCGGTTTTGATACACCCCCTTTTTTATGCTTCATTTTTGAGTGAGCGCACAAATTCATTGAGCTCATCCTCGTATGTGTGACGTTGACTTTTATCGGTCAGAACCCACCTTCCAAAGCGCATCACCAACCGAATATTATCGCGGAAATTCAGAGCTCCAATCCCACAAATAATTGTGAGCCCGGTTCCGATCAAAACATCTTTACCGCTGAAAAAAGCTGTTGCTGTGCTTGCTAAAACAAGTAACCAAAGCGGATAGAGAATTAAACCGGTCAAAAATTTCACACTCGTTCTGAACTGCGGATCTTTAATCGCGAATTGCAATTTTTTGATGATGTGAAAAGGCAACGCAAAAATCACCGCTCCCACCATGTAAAAAGGCAATGTGATAATCGAAATCATGAGAGGTCGCCAAAATTCAGATCCTTTCTTGTAAAAGAATCCGGGGTATCGCAACTCCTTCCCTACTTTCAGGAGGTTTTGCATCCTGGAAAGCTGATCATCACTCAATAAGTCATCGTTAAACTGATTGGCAAATTCCTTTCCATCAAAGAAGTTTTGGAGAAATAGACTTTTGCGATTTACGCGTGTTGGATACACGAGGTGAATGAAATCGTAGATCGTGCTGTTGTGGTCTTTGGCTTTTTGGTGGTACATCAGCGGTTGAAGCGACTCTTTGATCTCTTTCGTCACCTGCTGGATTTCTTTTGTGCGCTCTTCCTCTTTCAGCGAAAACCGATCTTTAGAAACCTCAAAAGGATCACCGATGTTCATCAACATGTTAGACCTGAACTTTGGGTGGTCACTGTAATCGAGCCCGATCGGTTGAATGTACAGTTTATCAAAACGCTCCAGCTTATCTAATGTGTCTAATGCAATTCTGGCTGTTCCTTTCTTGAGCGGACGAAGCCTCTTGAGCTCACCGTGATTTCCCTCAGGGAAAACGATGAGCGTTCCACCTTTAGATAAGTAGTTATAGCATTCATTGAAGGTGTGTTCATTCCTTCCCAGCGAACCAAAGCCATCGCGCATGCGGTAAACCGGGCGCATTTTCACTTTACGCAAGAATGCTGCTGACAACTTGTTTTTGAAGACATCGGCTCTGACCAAACTGGCCGGTTGCCTGTTTGAGGCAAGCGCCATCAACAGCGCATCTACAAATGCATTTTGATGATTGGCACAGTAGATCACCGGATATTTCTTCACTAATTTGTCACTGTGCAAAATGACCCGGTTTTTGAAATAAAACCAAAAGTCAATTTCGCAAAGGACTTGCAAAGAGGCATAAAAGAAGGAAAACTTTTTCAATTGAATTAATTTCCTAATTCAGACATAAATTTGATGCGCATCAATCGTATTTCCTCTTCAGAATATTCATCCTCAAATTCTTCGAGTGCCTCATCTATGCTATCTGATTCAGCTTCCCTAAAGTACTCAAAAATATCTTCCTGATGCTCTTCATCCAATACATCATTGATGTAGTAATCGATATTTAGTTTGGTTCCAGAATACACGATGTTTTCGAGTTCCGTAACAAACTCAGAGTCTGTAATACCACGAGCTTTAGCCAAATCAGCAAGAGGAATTTTCCTGTCGATACCCTGAATGATCTTAATCTTATTGCTTCCTTTATTAGCAAGCCCTTTAACCACCATGTCCTGTGGACGGTCGATATCATTTTCCTCAACGTAAGTTTTGATCAGATCCAGAAACTGACGACCAAATTTCATGGCTTTTCCTTTTCCAACGCCAACGATGTTCTGCATTTCATCCATCGTTATGGGATATTGCGTTGCCATGTCTTCAAGACTTGGATCCTGAAAAATCACGAATGGAGGCAAATTCTTTTGCTTCCCGATCTTCTTGCGGAGATCTTTGAGTAGTTTCATCAATTCAGGATCACCACCCTGACCGGCTCTATTCATTGAGATGGCATTTGCATCTTCGGCCATTTGATCGTAATCGTGATCCTTGATGAGCATGAATGATTCAGGATTCTTGATGAACTCTTTACCTTCATCCGTTACAAAAATAGTCCCGTACTGCTCTATGTTTTTACCGATTAGTCCAGCTACGAGTGATTGCCTCACGGCAGCCATCCAGTATTTTCGATCGTGGTGCTTACCGCAACCAAAGAATTTTGCTGTGTGGTGCTTGTTGCTCTTCACTTCAGCAGACTGCTTTCCAACCAAAACATCCACAACGTGCTTGGGCTTGAATTGCTCTTTGACATTGATAACTGTTTCCAGGAACAGTTTTATCTCGTCTTTTGCTTCTACTTTCTCTTTCGGGTTCACCATGTTGTCATCCATGTTCTTCCCTTCTCCGTTCTCCTCGTCCCATTCTTCACCAAAATAGTGAAGCAGAAACTTCCTTCTCGACATAGCTGTTTCAGCATACGCCACTACCTCATTGAGAAGCGCGCGAGCTATCTCTTGTTCAGCAACGGGCTTATTAGTGGTGAATTTTTCGAGTTTTTCAATGTCTTTGTAATCGTAAAAGGCAAGACATCTACCTTCACCTCCATCTCTACCGGCACGACCAGTTTCCTGGTAATATCCTTCCAGAGATTTTGGCATGTCGTAGTGCATCACAAAGCGAACATCGGGTTTATCGATTCCCATCCCGAATGCGATTGTAGCCACAATTACATCCACCTCCTCCATGAGGAACATATCCTGGTAATTGGCGCGTTTAGCAGCTTCCATTCCTGCGTGGTAAGCGAGCGCTTTAACTCCATTTACCTGAAGTAGTTCAGCAATCTCCTCAACCTTTTTACGGCTCAGGCAATAAATAATACCAGATTTCCCTTCATTTTCCTTGATGAATTTGATAATCTGTTTTTCGGCCTGAATTTTAGGGCGTACCTCGTAGAAAAGATTAGGACGGTTAAACGATGCTTTAAAGACATTTGCATCAGACATTCCCAGGTTTTTCTGGATGTCGAGCTGTACTTTAGGTGTAGCTGTTGCGGTTAGAGCCATAACCGGAATGCGGTCGTCAATTCCGGAAATCATTTCTTTGATCCGCCTGTATTCAGGTCTAAAATCGTGACCCCACTCTGAGATACAGTGTGCTTCATCAACAGCAACAAACGAAATTTTGATCGATTTAAAAAACTCGATATTCTCCTGCTTGGTGAGTGATTCAGGAGCTACGTAGAGTATTTTTGTTTTTTCGTCACGTAAATCTTGCCTTACACGATTGAGCTCGCCTTTATTGAGCGAAGAGTTCATGAAATGAGCTACGCTGTCATCGTCAACAAATCCTCTAATTGAATCTACCTGGTTTTTCATCAAAGCAATCAATGGGGAGATAACGATTGCCGTACCCTCTGTAATGAGTGCGGGCAACTGGTAAGTTAGAGACTTCCCTCCACCTGTTGGCATTATCACAAAGGTGTCGTTATTGTTGAGGACACTGTTTATGATCTCTTCCTGATCACCTTTGAATGAATCAAAACCAAAGTACTGCTTAAGCGCGCTTTTCAAATTAAAATCCTGCGTCATTTTCACTTTCAGTCTTTACCTAAGAAATTTTATAATTATGAAAATTATCAATTTTTATTCAAACAATAAATATTTTCAAGTGTGAGGTGTAATGATTTGGTTATAGTAGGCTAAATAAAGTAGAAAAGCCCTTGAACACAAATTTGTCAAAGGCTTCAAATCAAAAGTACTGAAATCCTTTTTGACAGCCTACAATAAAAGGATAAAATATTTCTAAATTTGTCGGCAAATTAGAAAGACCAATATGAAAACGAATAACACGAAACTCAAGTTTGCTATTATTTCAATTGTCCTTATTTCGTTAACCCGTTTTATACCGCATCCTCCTAATTTCACAGCGATTGGAGCTATGGCCATCTTTGGTGGTGCTGTATTGAATAAAGACAAGTGGCTTGCATTGTTGATCCCAATGGCTGCACTTTTCGTGAGCGATTTATTGGTCAACAATATTCTTTACGGGAGCTTTTACGATTCTTTTGTATGGTTTACTGAAGGTGCTTCGTTCATTTATGGCGGTTTTACTGTGATGGTTCTTTTGGGGAGTACAATGGCTAAAAACAGTAAAATATCAGGTGTTCTCGGTTCTTCAGTAATCGGATCGCTGGTGTTTTTCGCTCTTACCAATTTTGGTGCATGGCTGGGAAGCCCTATTTACACAAATGACATGGCCGGACTCATGACGAGTTATGCTGCTGGACTGCCTTTCTTAGTGAATACTTTCGCAGGTACACTTTTTTACTCGGCTGCATTGTTCGGTGCTAAGGCATACGCTTCAAAACGCGCTCCCGAACTTGCTGAAGCTTAATTGAGTGAATTCTTCTCACACGAATAATGTCGGTTTATGAATGATCGGCAATCTTTTGACAAACATGTAGCGCAAACTACTCCGTATCCTATCGGTTTGGAAATTGAGCGCGCTAAAGATTGTGTTGTTTACACGACTGATGGTAGAGAATTCATAGACTTAATTGCCGGTGTTGCTGTCAATAATATAGGACATTCTCACCCTAAGATTACAGAAGCTATTTCTAAACAGGCAAGCGACTACATGCATGTGATGGTGTACGGTGAGTACATTCAATCTCCGCAAAGCAAGTTTGCCAAAACGTTATTAGATCTCTTACCTCCTACTTTGGATAATGTCTATTTCGTTAATTCCGGTACTGAAGCAAATGAAGCCGCTCTCAAATTAGTTAAAAGAGCTACTGGTCGGTCAGAACTCATTAGCTTTCGTGGTAGTTATCACGGTAGTACCCACGGGTCGCTGAGCGTTTCGGGGAACGAGACAAAGAAACAGCCTTTTCGCCCGCTACTTCCCGATGTGCGTTTTTTGCGACACAATGCTGTTTCGGATCTGACCGAAATAACGAATAAAACTGCCGGAGTAATCATTGAAGTGATTCAGGGTGATGCCGGAGTTCGAATTTCGGATGTTGATTTCTTAGTCAAACTGCGAAATCGCTGTTCTGAAGTTGGTGCACTGTTGATCTTTGATGAGATTCAAACGGGATTTGGACGAACAGGTAAAATGTTTGGTTTTGAGCACTTTGGTGTTGTGCCCGATGTTTTGACAATCGGTAAAGCGATGGCTGGCGGAATGCCGATGGGCGGATTGGTTGCAAACCGCGAATTGATGAGTGAACTCGCGGATAACCCAATTCTGGGCCATATCACGACTTTTGGCGGTCATCCTGTTAGTTGCGCTGCCGGATTGGCCAACCTGAAAGTTTTTAGAGATGAAATTAATTTAGTTGAAGTCGAGAAAAAGGGTGCTTATTTGGAAAGTAAACTGAACCACGATAAAGTAAAGGAGATCAGGCGTAAAGGATTGATGTTTGCTGTTGATTTGGCAGACTTTGACGAAGTGAAAAGTGTTTTTGATTACTGCCTTGAAAATGGATTGCTCACTTTCTGGTTCTTATCGACCAGTTATGCTTTCAGGCTCTCTCCTCCTCTAACGATAAGCTACGAACAACTCGACAGGGCCGCTGCTGTGATACAGGAAGCTTTGGAAAGGCTCTGATCAATACTGACTCGTTGAAAGCATTACGAGCGTACAGGCATTCTCTGTTTCTATTCCTGCATCATGTAATTTTGATTCAAATTCCGGGTTTTCTGTTCCGGGATTGAAAATCACTCTTTTTGGTTTGAGGTTAATGATGTAATCGTAGTATTGCGGTTGACGTTGCGGACCGATGTAGAGCGTAACTGTGTTCAAGTCGTCAATCACTTTTGGCCAATCGACAATAATTTCGTGTTTACCGATGACGCCTTTCCTGATTCCGAGCGGAACTACTTCGTGATTGTAATCTGAAAGCATTTTTGTGGCACGAAACGAATAACGCGCGTCATTTGGCGATGCTCCAATAACAGCAGTCTTTTTACTCATTGGTTGGCTTGTTTTTGCAGGTTCCAGTTGTACTCTTTAAACTCGATCTTAGGCGATGCATCGTTTGGAATAATTTCCAGTTTTCTGTGTAATTTCACGATGCCGTCTTTTGATCCAAAGTCTCCACGGTACCATTTGAAAATCCGGTTCACCTTGAGAACTCCATTGTTCTTGTCGTACTCACTGGTTTTGGTCAAAAAATCGTTCATCGCTTCATCGAGCTCCTGGTTTAGTTTGTCAGCTTCAAAATACGTTACTGGCGGACAAGAAGCTGCACCGCAATTGAGAGCGAAATGAATACGTTTATCAACAGAATCTACACGCAACTCTTTGATTGTTTTTCTCGCAAATGGATTTTTGATGTAACCCATCGCCCATTTTGCTCTTGAATAACGCAAGATACCGTGCTCTATGTCGTCTAAGTCGAATTCTTTACCGGCAACTGTGATGAAATCTTTTCTGAAAAACTTATTCTTTCTTTCTAAATAGAGTGATTCGTATTCGTTTAGTCCAATTTGCGTGTAAGCATTGTAAATATTGATCCAAAAAGCCTTTTTCTTTTGTGGATTATCCAGTTCATTTTTGAGTTTCTCGTAATCGTATGATTCTATTTGAGATTTAAAATCAGCGTACTCATCACCGTTGAAATACGCCAAAAATAAGTCCTGCGACAAACTTAAAGCGTCAGTTTTACTGAATACTGTTAATGGGTTTAAAAACAGTAGTATAGTGAATATTTTGAACACTCTCATTTGGTATTAATCTTTAGAGATTTGACGATAAAATTTTGGAAATACTTTTTCTTCAACTTCAGAACTCAGCTTTTCAAAACCGTTAAAAACCGCATTCTTTTCTGACAATTGTACGCCCAAAATACCAGTTATGTTTTCTGAAAAAACGATTGAATTGTCACCTATTCGCTCAACTTCAAAGCTGCCAGATATTTGCGCCCTGTACATATCCATTTTTTTCTCCAGCATGCGGTAATCTGCCGTTACGCGGATGATGTAATCGGCATTTTGTTTTGATGATACTTCACGCATGTCGCGATAAGACAACCGGTTGCGAATTGCTTTTTTTATCGTTTCATCAAGCTCTCTTTGCTGATCATTTTGGATTTTGACATCGAGGAAAACTTGTGGACTATTCACTTCAATTCTTTTCTTTACTGACGGGATATTCAGCGATTTAATGAGTTGTTCAAACACCACATCAGGCTTGCTACCGATTGCATTTCGATGGATCTGATCAATAGCTAACTTAGCACTGAGCCATTGATTTGGCTCCTGATCAACAATTCTGAGTAAATTCGCCTTTGCCACTCCATTGCTGTTTGTTGGCGTGAGTTTTGGGCGAATAAACCCTTCAGAATACTTGATCTCCAGCGGTATGTTTTGAAGTTTTTCCCCTTTATCGGTCAGAACCGTAAATGAGACGTCCTCCTCGCTGAGCGGGATGCTCCATCTCGCATTTGTGGTTTCGGTATTCGCTTTAATTTTTATCTCCCTTAATGTGTTACTAAGGAAAGTTTTGAGGTGATTACCCCAGTAAACCTGCTCTCCCTCGAAATTTGTGATCAAATCTTCACCGATGAACGGCTCTATAGAATGAACAGCTCTCAAAGCATTTTCCAAAGAAGCCGAATAGTTGTTGGCTTCTCTTTCCTGAACGGCTGTGCTGTAATAGCCTTTTGAAGCATCAATCGCTTTTTCTATTGCAGCCTTTCGGTTAGACTGGTATTTTGCTTTTGAAAGCCGGTAATAGACGAAGTACTTATCTTCAGTTTCGTATGAATCAACCTGTTCGTAGTCTTCAATTGTGCGATCAGTCGAAACTTTTATGAATGATTTGTACTCATCTTTGAATTCGCCTTTGCTGTTTTCAGTAGAGTACAACATCGACTTTGAGGTGATATTCACTTCAATTTCAGATGCTAATTCGTTGAGCGCATTTCTTTTGGCATCTCTGGCATAATCCAGCGGGTGGGCCTTTTTATCACTGATACCGATACCGATGTAATGAGCACTACTCGTTGGTCTGTTCGTAACCCAGGCTGGTGGTGGGTTTTGTGGTTCTTCTTTTTTTGCGGCTTTTTCTGATGATGAGCATCCGCCAAAGCTCAATAATGATAATAAGAATAAAATTAGTACTGAGTTATATCTCATAATTCAGGATTGTATTCATGAACTTTGCTCACAATATTTTGAGCAATTTTTTGTGCGAGATCTGCACGTATTTGATTTTCAGATCGCAACTCGCGTTTTGATGAAGTAAATTTGCTTTGTAACTGGCTTTTTGCCTTGTAAGATGTAATCACTTTACCTTCTTTCATCAATCCTCCAAGCGAACTACTAAATTCACCCGGATACAGGTTTTTAAATCCGCCTTTACGCGAAGCATAATTTACATTGTCGCGTTCGGTTTCATTGATCACGCCTCCAGATACAACCTCTCCTGTTTCAGCATTGATCACCTGGTACTGAAGAGCAGCCGTGATATTGCGGCTGCCTGAATACTCCTTGTAGTAAGTCTTACGGTATTCAGTTGCAACGTATTTTTCCTTAGTTCGCGGATTGACTTTTTGTACTTTTATTTGCTCAAATGCAGGTTGTCTGGATGTTTGAATCGGTTGGCTCTGAACAGAGTAATCCATCATTTTACCGGTAATAATCATGTTAGCGCCAAGCATTTCACCGGCCTGTACACGGGATTCAGTACCCAACTCCATATTCAATCGCTGTTCTTCGAGAAGCTTTTCAGTGTTACTGCGATCAACTACTTTGATAAACGGGTTTTCAGAGTTCACGAGCGATTGCGTAATGCTACCGTTGATTTTTTCTGCAATTTGGCTCTGACTGCTACTCGAAACATCAAACGGACTCACAGCAATCGTGATAGTAGCTTCTTCAAGAGCATTATCGCGGTAATCGATAGCATCCTTGTAAGATCCTTTTTGATCAATCACGCGCTTCATCATCGCATAAGATTCGCGGTATTTTTTCGCTTCGTAGAGCTTAACTCCCTTTTGGTACATAGGCTCAGCAGTAGTCATTGAAGCCAGTTCCTTTGCATCTTTAAAAGTTGGATCGAGCTCAATGATCTCTTTTAGCTTTTCATCAGCCTCCTTGTACTTTTCCTCATAGATAAGTTCGTTTGCTTTTTCGTAGAGGTTGTTCTTGTAGGTCGTTTCTGATTCTTCGTAATAATCGTTATAGTACGGTGGAATTTCGAGATCTACAAAAGGCGAACACATATCCTGAAAATCTTTAGCCTCGCGGTATTTATACACCGCCATGCGGTAATCCTCAGCCGAGTATGACTTGTAGAACTCATTGAGTAAAGACTCCAATATTTCTTTACCTGTTTGTTTGAGGCCTATTTTAGCATCTACATTTCGCGGATTGCGTTGCAGGGATTTGTAATAGAAATCAGCCGCTTCCTCGTTGAGTCCGGCTTCCTGTAACTTATCAGCCTTTCGGGACAACGATTTTGAACCTGTACATTGCCAGGTCAAAACACTAATCACGGTCAGAGCCAAAAAGAGATATTTCCTATTCATTCTGTATTAGGTTATGCGAACAAATATACAATAACCAAATCCCATACCATTCTTTGTTCGCAACAGTGTGAAAATAAACAAAACAAAGACTACACCGGGAGTGATACAGATGTAACACAACAAATAGCTCAGGTGTTAAGTTGTGTATAACCAGGTATTTAAATAATGTTATCTGAAGCTAAATTTAGCATGATTTATTTCATTTAGTTCGTAAAAGGGAAATTGTTCAACACTCCAAATATTACAAATGTAACGTTTGCGGATTTGAGTTGTAAAAGTGATTGTTATATTTGTAACATGGCATCAACAATCAATGACAGGATCAGAATACTGTTACATTTCAAAAAACTCACCGCTACACAACTGGCAGAGATACTGGATGTGCAAAGATCTGGAATCTCCCATGTATTAAGCGGAAGAAACAAACCGAGCCTCGACTTCGTCATGAAGATCGTGCAGGCTTTTCCTGATGTTAGCTACGACTGGCTTATTTCTGGAAAAGGTGATCTTTCAGAGTCTGAGAAGCGGCAGAAAGAAGAAGAGAATACAATTGTAACATCCAACACAGTTACAAGTGTAACCAATCAGCAGTCTCGGACTGATACAGATGTAACACAAGACAAAGAAGACGGGAGCCAAGATCAAAAAAGCTCTCAAAAAACTGATAACCAAATAAAAAAGTCCGAACAGGAATCTGTTCGGACTATTGAAAAAGTGGTTGTATTTTACAGTGATAACACTTTTGAAGAGTTTACACCATCGGCTTTAAAAAGCTAAAAACTGATCGATTTGTTTGGTCAACACCTCTTTTGTGGGGTCATCAGTAAGCTCGCGTTCATCGATTAGCTTGTTGATGCTGCTAACAGGTACTTTAAGCGGTAACACATGCGCTTTTAAGTAGTGGAAGATATTCGTGAGTTGATCCATTCCGCGCAGATTACCTGCCCTACCCGATGCCACTCCCACGAGTGCGATCTTCTTATTTTCAAAAAGCTGAGGAAGTACTGAGTCGATAAATGATTTCAAAACTCCCGGAAAGCCACCGTTGTACTCTGGAGAGATGATAACCAGCTTTTCGGGCTTTTGGATGTACTCTTCAGCTATCTTTTTTATTTTATCACTGGCTCCGCCCAATACCTCATTCTTGAAGATGAAGTCTGTAGGAAGATCTTCCATTGATAGTATTTGGTAGTCTTTTCCTTTACTTTTCAACATGTCTGCATAAGCATGCACAATGATACTTGTATTATTTTGAGGGCGATTGGTGCCGCAAATGATTGTGATCATCTTCAATAAACATATTTTTGTTTAAAAATAGGATTTCACACGAGACCTTCTCTCTCGTAAGAAAACGGTACTTTTATATTTCTTTGCAAAGAAAGCAGATTAAAACAATTTTGCGAATGAGCCGCGCGTTCATTTTAACCGCTCAAAATTGAGATGTATCTTTGCAAGCTGCTCAATTGGGAGCGTTCAAACTGTAAATAAAGGAAGAAACGCATGGGAAAAATCATTGCTATAGCCAATCAAAAAGGAGGTGTTGGAAAAACGACATCAGCTATCAACCTGGCTTCAAGCTTAGGTGTGCTCGAATACAAAACGCTTTTAGTTGATGCCGATCCCCAGGCAAATGCTACATCAGGAGTTGGTTTTGAACCGAAAAACATCAAAACCAGCATTTACGAAACGATTATCAACGAAGTAGAGCCGAGTGATATCCTTCTCAATACTGAAAATCCAAACCTGGATATTCTACCAGCTCACATTGACCTTGTTGGTGCTGAGATTGAAATGATCAATTTGCCCAACCGCGAAAAGATGATGCGTTTGGCTCTGAATAAAATCAAGGACGATTACGACTTTATAATTATTGACTGTTCCCCGAGTTTGGGGCTGATCACAGTTAATGCTTTAACAGCAGCCGACTCAGTTATTATTCCTGTTCAATGTGAGTACTTTGCGCTGGAAGGGCTGGGTAAACTACTCAATACAATAAAAATAGTTCAGTCGAGACTCAACTCTGACCTCGAGATTGAAGGCATGCTCCTCACTATGTACGATCAGCGGTTGAGACTGGCCAATCAGGTTGTGGAAGAAGTGAAAATGCACTTCCAGGGAATGGTGTTTGAAACTATTATTCACCGTAATACCAAATTAGGCGAAGCTCCCAGTCACGGGGAGAGTATCATTATGCATGATGCCAGCAGCAAAGGAGCTGTTAACTATTTGAATCTTGCGCGGGAGATTTTGCAGAAAAATGACATGACGCGCATCAGTGATGAAGACAAAATTATTGACTTAACCAATGGCGAGTAAGAAAAAAGCACTTGGCAGGGGCCTCAGTGCTCTGCTTGAAAACGATGACAGCGACAGAGTTGAAGCGAAAGAGCTCTCCTCTAACCCTGAATCGGTTGTGGGGACTGTAGCTGAAATCCCGATCGATCAAATTGAGGCTAACCCTTTTCAGCCGCGTTCTGAGTTTGAAGAAGATGCACTAAAAGAACTGGCCGGTTCAATTGAAACGCACGGCATCATTCAGCCCGTGACAGTTCGCATGGTCAAGAACGATCAATTCCAGTTGATCTCAGGTGAACGCAGGTTCAGAGCCTCTCAAATTGCCGGACTGCAAACAGTTCCGGCTTATGTTCGTGTAGCTGATGATCAAACGATGCTCGAGATGGCACTCGTTGAAAATATTCAGCGTGAAGATTTGAATGCCATTGAAGTATCTGTTAGTTACAAGCGACTCATCGATGAGTGCAATATTACCCAGGAAGAGGTTGCTAACCGTGTGAGTAAAGGAAGAGCGACTGTTACTAATTACCTGAGATTGCTCAAGCTACCGGCTGAAGTACAGCTCGCTATCAAGAACAAGCAAATTTCAATGGGCCACGCTCGTGCACTGCTTGGAGTGAATGATAAAGATCTTCAGAACCAAATCCTGGAGAAAATACTCAAAGACGGAATCAGCGTTAGGCAAGTTGAGCAATTGGCTAAGGGAGCCAAAAACACGGCTAAAAAACAAAAGGGTTCGCTCAAAAAAGCTGAACTGTCATTTGAACAGCAAAAGCACGTTGTTGATCTGGAACGCATTTTAGATCATAAAGTATTAGTGAAAAAAGATCAGAATGGAAAAGGAAAATTATCGATCGACTTTAAAGATGATGAGGATCTCTCACGTATTCTGGATATATTGAACCCCTAACCGATATGAAGATTTTCAAAGCATCTATTGTCGCGATAATTATGCTGGTTCCTCTCCTTTCAGCGGGGCAGGATTCGGCCAGCGTTTCGCAGGGATCTGATCGTGACAGTAATGCATACGTTCCTTCAAAATCACCCAAAAAAGCGGCTATCATGTCGGCCATTTTACCCGGTGCCGGACAGGTTTACAACGGTAAATACTGGAAGGTTCCCATCATTTACGGAGGATTTGGAGTAGCAGCCTATTTAGCCAACAGGTACACGAATCAATACAACCTGTATCGCGATGCTTATCGTGAAGCTTCAGATCCTAATGGCACCTCCCCTTTTCCAAATGTAACACCCGCTGCGATTAAAGATACTCGCAATACTTACAGGCAATGGATGGAGCTCTCTTACATCTCGATTGGAATTATTTACATTTTCCAAATTGTTGATGCTAATGTGGATGCTCACCTTTACGACTTTGATGTGAGTGATGATCTCTCGCTCAATTTACAACCTAATATGCAACCGGCCGGGTTCAACATAACGGCTACTGGTTTCAAAGTGACATTGACAATTAGATAATCGTATGAAAATAGCAATTCTCGGATACGGAAGAATGGGAAAGATAATTGAGGAAAAGGCAGTTGAACGCGGCCACTCGATATCTTCTAAAATTACATCCAGCAATGTAGATGAAATTGAAAGTGCTTTGACTAATGCCGATGTAGCTATTGAATTCAGCATTCCTGAGGCAGCAAAAGAAAACATTCTCAAAGCATTTGATCATTCTTGTCCAATAGTTGTGGGAACTACCGGCTGGTATGATGATTTCAGCGAAATTGAAACTGCCTGTAACCACAAAAACGGAACGCTGTTCTACGCCACTAACTTCAGCGTTGGCGTAAACCTCACTTTTAAAATGAATGAGATACTGGCAAAGTTGATGAATGGTCAGAGCCAGTATTCAGCCAGCATTGAGGAAACGCATCACATCCACAAGAAAGATGCTCCCAGCGGAACGGCAATCAGTTTAGCTGAAGGTATTCTCAACAATTGCGAGCGATACGATAATTGGAAGTTAAAAGAAGGAAATGTTGAGCTTTCTAATAATGAAATTCCGGTTGAAGCTTTTAGGATTGATGAAGTTCCCGGAACACACATTATAGAATACGATAGTGAAATCGACAAAATATCGCTCAAACACGAAGCAAAGAGCAGATCTGGGTTTGCGCTTGGAGCCGTTCTGGCAGCAGAATATGCTGCAAATCACACCGGGATTTTAACCATGAAAGACTTACTCAAATTTGATTAACAAAATTAAACACGCCCGTTAAGCTGTTTTCTAATAATTTCGACAATAAAATAGAACTATGATAACCGCAATTCTCTGGATACTTTTCCTGATCATCATATTCGTTAGCCTGTACAAGGTTTTTGAAAAAGCAGGTTACGCTAGCTGGAAAGCGCTTATTCCAGGATACAACTTTTACGTTTGGCTGAGAGTTATTGAAAAGCCCTGGTGGTGGCTTTTTATTTTAATATTTCCTGGACCAAATGTTCTCCTACTCCTCATTATGTGTGTGAACACGTCAACCGTTTTAGGTCACAGAACGGCTAAAGATGTATTCCTTTCAGCAATAGTTCCTTTCATCTATCTACCCTACCTGGCATTCAGTTCTGATGTTCGCTACGAGGGGCCAATTGATAGAGAGCTAAAACCAAAATCATCTACTCAGGAATGGCGCGATGCAATTTTGTTTGCGGTTATCGCTGCAATGATCATTCGTACTTACACCCTTGAAGCATTCACAATCCCAACTTCCTCCATGGAGAAAACCATGTTGATTGGAGATTACCTCTTTGTTGACAAGGTGAGTTATGGTCCGCGGTTACCTGAAACACCTCTCTCCTTTCCGCTCGTTCACCACAGTTTGCCCCTCACCGGAAATAAAATCCCTTCATACCTCGAATGGTTGAAACTAGATTACATGAGGTTGCCGGCAATCAATAAAGTTGAGCGGAATGATGTCATGGTTTTCAATTATCCTGAAGGAGACACTGTTGATATCATCAATCAATCGCAAAAATCTTACAATGCAATGATCCGCGAGCGTGCTTTAGCTCTTGAATACAGTGATTTTGCATCTGACAGAGAAACGAAGTCGAGAGATTATTACCTGAGAAGAGCTCGCAGGATTTTGAAAAACGAACGCGATTTTGTGGTCAGACCCGTTGACAAGCGCGAAAATTATATCAAACGCTGTGTGGCTGTACCGGGGGATAAACTCGAAATTAAATCAGGTACACTTTATATCAATGATGAACAAGCCGAAGTGCCTGAGGATATGCAGTACAATTATTTTGTACAAATGAAAGGCTCCTTCCCTCTCACTCCGCACAACCGAAGGAAACTAAAGAAAGATTACGGTATCAATTACCAGGACATGATTTCACTAAGTGCAACAAATCGCTTTTTTATGTTCCCATTGACAAATGCCGCTTACGAAAGAATGAAATCGTGGGGAAATGTAGAAAAGATTCAACGTGTTGAGGAGAAAAAGGATGAAATGCCTTACCTCACCAAAATGATCTTGAAATCAAAATACGGACCCAAATTCGTTAAAAAACTCAACAATGAAGGTCGATATTTCCCCGAGCAAAAAATATTTCCAAACCATCCAGACTATAACTGGACGGTAGATAACTTTGGTCCGGTTACGATTCCGGCAAAAGGAACGTCTGTAGATCTGACCGTAAGTAACCTGCCTCTTTACAAGCGAGTTATAACTATTTATGAAGGAAACGAACTTGCAGTAAAAGAAGGTGAAATCTTTATCAATGGCGAGCAATCAGATTCTTACACTTTTAAAATGGATTACTATTGGCTGATGGGCGATAATCGCCACAACTCTGCCGATTCTCGTTACTGGGGATTTGTGCCTGAAGATCACGTTGTGGGAAAAGCAGCATTCATCTGGTTCTCAGCAGATCCGGAGTTATCACTTTCAGAGGATAAAATCAGATGGAACAGGATCTTTAATGGCGTAGAATAGCCTTATGTAACAAAAGTAACTGATAACTAAACTGAGCCTGGCTAACATTGCACTCAAATTATTCGCAATGAAAGTCAGGCTTACTTTTTTCTTCCTCTTCTATTTTTCAATTGTAGCAGTATTAGGTCAGAGCCACAACTATGATAAAACGAGTGATCATGCGCACGATTTTGGTACCGAAAATCACATCACTCAAAGGAAACATGCCATACATTACTTAAACGGCTTAACACTACTTCCCGATGCCATTACAGAATCACACGAAGGAAAACAGTTGAACTTTATCAACACGATTGGAGTCAGTTACCAGTACCAGTTTGATCCAAAATTTGCTGCAATGGTCATAACTGACCTTGAAATGGAAAGCTACATGCTGAGAAGTAATGAAGAACTGTACTTTAGAGAAAATGTATTGTTGGTTGTATTAGCAGGATCTTATGAGCCCACTCAACATTTGGAAATTTTTGCCGGTGCCGGAGTAGAATTTGAAAGTTCTCAAAATCTTGCAGTGGCGAGATTTGGAATTGAGTACCATTTTCATATTGCCAATGACTGGTACGTATCTCCTGAACTAACAATGGATATTACTGATCTTCAATACACTTATACAGGTGCATTCAAGTTTACGAGAAAGTTTGGTAAAATACTTACTCACTAATACCAAATATCAAACATTCCCCAATGCATGATTTTATCCCAAAGTGCCAGGATACCGAAGAGAATCAAAATAACAAAAATCGTTCTTAATATGCGTTGGCCAACCTTTCCGCTTGTCATGGACGTAAAAGTAGTGAAAAGTATTTACTGGAGTTGATTATTATTACTGTTTCAAAAACAATTCAACTCGTATAGTTATTTTTGATTAGCAAGAATAAGTCAAAGAAACCGATGAGTATAAGAAAATGAATTTGAATCAGTTATATATCGTAATTCTGAGTTTACTCCTCTTTGCCGGTTGTAGCAATACAAAAGAAACAATTCAAAAAGAGCCTTCCTGCAATGGCGACATTTATACCCTAAAAGATTTTACAGGGTTAGATGGTTGCAAATTCCTTCTTGTTGACGGTGAAGGCAATAAGTACGAGCCGGTAAATTTGAAAAAGTTCTTGTTGGATCCAAAAGACAAATCAAAAGTGAGAGTGAAATACAGGAAAGTTCTCACCGGATCAATCTGCATGGTTGGCAGTACGGTTGAGATTATTTGTATTGAAGAAACCAGTCCATCAAATTAATCGACCACTCATCCCCTTTAAATATCACTAATCGAATTCCTCTTATTGATTTCAGCTAGTATTTGTAATTTCGAAGTTCATAAAATTTGAGAAAAATGAAGTTACATCACAAACTAACATCCATTGCCGTGGGATTATCGCTCATGGCCGGAGCACAGTCAAGGAAAATTGACTTTGAAAAATACGAACTGGACAACGGCCTGGAAGTGATTCTGCACGAAGATCACTCCACTCCAATTGTCACTGTTTCAGTCATGTACCATGTTGGCTCGAAAAACGAGAATCCAACAAGAACAGGATTCGCTCACTTTTTTGAGCACCTGATGTTTGAAGGATCTGAAAATATTGAGCGCGGAGAGTACATGAATATTGTACAAAACTCAGGTGGTACACTCAACGCAAATACTACCCAGGACCGCACTTACTATTACCAAACACTTCCGTCAAATCAACTCAAGCTTGGTTTGTGGCTGGAATCTGAAAGAATGCTACACGCCAAAGTTGATCAGGAAGGTGTTGAAACACAGAGAGAAGTTGTCAAAGAAGAGAGAAGACAACGTTATGACAATCAGCCTTATGGTGATTTCATCGAGCAGATGTTCAGCAGAGCTTTTACTCAGCATCCGTACAAATGGACACCAATCGGGTCGATGGACCACCTGAATGCAGCTTCAATTGATGAGTTCAGAGATTTCTACAAAACGTTTTACGTTCCTAACAATGCCACAATGGTAATCTCTGGTGATTTTGAATCTGATGAAGCTAAAGAGCTTATCGCAGATTATTTCAAAGACATTCCAAAGGGTGAAAAGGAAATTCCATTCCCTAAAGTTGAACCAGCTAAAGTTAAAGGTCCAATCGTGGATACAGTTTACGATGAAATCCAACTGCCTGCTGTGTTTACAGGATATAGAATTCCTAAAGCTACTCACCCTGACTTTTACGCGTTGAGCATGCTCAATTCTGTTTTGGCTGGTGGTGAAAGTGCTCGCCTTCAACGCACACTCGTAGATGAGAAACAACTCGCTCTACAGGTAGGAAGTTTCCCTTACGGACTCGAAGATGCCGGCTTATTCATCTTTATCTCGCTACCGAACACGGGTGTGGATCTGACCGATCTTGAAGATGGAATTTATGCAGAAATCGAGAAAGTGAAAAAGAATCTGGTTTCTGAAAAGGAATACCAAAAGATTAAAAATCAGGAGAAAGCAGATTTCGTTTCAAGTAACAGTACAACATCAGGCGTTGCTAATTCGCTCGCTCGTTACGATGTACTTTACGATGATGTAAACCTGATCAATAACGAGATTGACAAGTACATGGAAGTTACACGTGAAGATATTCAGCGTGTTGCAAAAGAGTACCTGACAAAAGAGAACGAAATTAAGCTGTATTACCTACCAGCTGATCAACAAAACCAATAATCTATAAAAGAAGTTAAGTGATGAAAAAATTAAATATACTGGCATCTCTACTCATGTTGAGTAGTGCCCTGTTTGCCCAGGTAGACAGATCAAAAATGCCTGAGCCGGGTCCGGCTCCTGACGTAGAAATTGCCGACTACAAATCTTTTGAGCTCAAAAACGGACTCAAAGTTTTTATTATTCAAAATGATAAAGTTCCGCGCGTATCTTTCAACTTAATCGTTGAAAACGACCCGGTTCTGGAAGGCGATAAAGCTGGTTATGTCTCTATTGCCGGTGAATTGATCGGTGAAGGAACGACAAACCGCGACAAAGACAGCCTTTATTCTGAAATCGAGTTCATCGGTGGTAGATTGAATACTTCATCTAACTCGGTTTATGTATCTGGACTGTCAGATCACAGCGACAAACTCATGGAGTTGATGGCTGATGTTGTGAAAAACCCATCGTTTCCTGAGGATGCATTCAACAAGTTGAAAAAGCAGAGCATCTCCGGACTCAAAGCGAACAAGAATGATCCGGGTGCTATTTCGCGCAGAGTGAGAAAAGCACTACTCTACGGAAAAGATCATCCTTACGGTGAAGTTGAAACGGAAGAATCTCTCGAAAATATTACGCTTGACGATTGTAAAAACTACTACAATACGTACTTCAAGCCGAATGTTTCTTATTTAGCGATAGTTGGAGACATCGGGAAGTGGAAAGCAAAAAGACTCGTTAAGAAGCACCTGAAAGACTGGTCAAAAGGTGAAGTTCCTACTCACGAGTATGAAACGCCTACTCCACCGGAAAAGCCGGTAGTTGCTATTGTAAACAGAGAATCTGCAGTTCAATCTCAATTGAACATTGGAAATGTGATTGAATTGGAGCCCGGTAATGAAGATGTGCTTCCGCTCAAACTCATGAACAAGATTTTAGGTGGTGGTTCAACCGGCCGTCTTTTCAAAAACCTGCGTGAAGACAAAGCTTACACTTACGGAGCTTACTCAAACTTCAGCCAGGACGAGTTGATCGGCTATTTCAACGCATCAGCAAACGTGCGTAACGAAGTTACTGACAGTGCTATCACAGAATTCATGAAAGAATTTGATCGCATCATTGAAAAGCCTGTTAACAGTGAAGAGTTAGGCAATGCCAAGAAATACATCAGTGGTTCTTTTGCGCGTTCACTAGAACGCCCGCAAACTGTAGCTCGCTTTGCGATCAACACTGCTCGTTACAACTTATCTGATGATTACTATTCAACTTACCTCAAGCGTTTGAATGCTTCAACTCCTGATGATATTCAGCGCGTGGCTAAAACGTACATCAACAAAGATCAACCAACTATTTTGGTTGTTGGTAAAGCTGCTGATGTAGCGGGCAAACTCGAAAAATTTGGTGAAATCAAATACTTCGATACTGACGGTAACGAAGTTGAGGCGCCAACGCTTTACGAAAACCCTGAGGGTCTGACAGCTAAGAAGGTTCTGACCGATTACATCAAGTCGATTGGTGGAAAGGAAAACATCAAGCAAATCGACAATCTCAAGTGGGTTCAAACGGCTTCGATGAATGGCAGAACGATTGAAATCGCGAATTACTACGCTGCTCCTAACAAGAGCAAGACAACTGTTTCAATGATGGGCATGAACCTCATGGATGAAACATTTGACGGTGAAAACATGAGCCGTAAGCTACAAGGGCAAAAGCAACCGGTTAGCGAAGACGATTTACAGGATGCTGAAATCAATAACAACCTCGTTCCTGAAATTGCTTACATCAAAAACAATGAAGTAAAACTCGAGCTGTTAAAGCCACAGGATATCGATGGTAAAATGGCTTACCAGGTGAAAGTAATTATGCCGAGTGGCAAAGAACGTTTCTACTTTTTCGACAGTGAAACTGGCTTAAAAGTTAAAGAGACAGGCTACCAGAAAGGACAGGATGGCGAATCTGTAGCGCAATCAACAGAATACCTCGAATATAAAGAGGTTAAAGGCGTGAAATTCCCGGTAACAGTTACAATTCCTTTGGGTCCTGCATCAGCAGAGGCTAAAACGAAAGTTATCGAAGCAAACATCGAGATGGATAAGTCGATGTTTGAAGTAAACTAAGCTGAGTTAACGATTCGAAAAGAGAAAGGCCGTTTCAGTGCGAAACGGCCTTTTTTTATGGCTATATCATGTTAATAATGATTTTTCTGATCAAGATAGATGGCCGTAAGATCTTACGGCCTTACAATGTCATCATTTTTTCGTCTCCTTTAACCAGTTGCTTTTACTGTAGCGTTTTTTGTCTTTGAGGTAGAACGTTTGTCCCCAGCTGTATTCTTCCTTGAGGTATTCGTGGCCAACATCACCTTTCACAATCACGATACGGGTCACTTTCTTGTTTCCTTCTTCAAACTCCTCCTCTGTTCTGCCTTCGGGGTAGTCTTCGGCTAACTCGTAGTTGAAGTCTGTTGCTCCTTCAGCAAAGCGAGTCGCTTCTTTGCGTTTTTCTTCCATGATCTGAACGATCGTATTGATTTGAGATTTTGGATAAGACTCGTTTGGTTTGATCTTTTGAGCCTTTTCGTAATTCGATCTGGCTTCGCTGAATTGCTCCTCTTTAAACAAGTTATCGGCTACAACTATCAGTGAATCGTACTCAGCATTGAGTCTGCGTTGGCGCTCCTCCTCTTGTCTTTTTTGTTCTGCTAAACGCTCGAGTTCTGCAATTTTGTCGTTGCTTTCTTCTATTTGGTTCTGAGGATAATTTCGATCTGGGAATATACTTTTAGCCTTTTCATAACTAGCAATAGCTTCTTCGTAGTTTTCGCTTTCAAAAGCCTTGTCACCAGCTGCTACAGCATCAGAGTATTCTTTCTCTTTGCGCTCTTTTTCGAGTTTAGCCTGGCGAGCTGCTTCTTCCTCAGCCTGCTTTTGGGCGAGTAATTCTTCAGCTTTACGTTTCTTCTCTTTTGCTTTTTCGCGATCGGGGAACAGGGCGATTGCACTTTCGTAGCGCTCAATAGCCGCTTCGTAAGCTTCTTCCTCTATTTGAGCATCACCCTGATCGATGAGTGCGATGTACTCCTCTTTCTTGCGTTCCAACTCTTTCTTAGCTCTCTTCTTAGCGAGCAGCTCTTCCTGAATTCCTTTTGCAGCTTCAATCTGGCTGACAGGATATTCTTCATTTGCCTTCACGGTCAGAGCCTTTTCGTAATTCGAAATGGCATCGTTGTAGAGGCTATCAGTAAACTGATTATCCGCTACAGCAATCAGCGAGTCGTATTTTTGATTGCGTGCTTCTTCCCTTCTCTCTGCTGCAAGTCTTTTCTCTTTTTTCTCAGCAAACCTCTCCTCGATCTTCGCGATCTGATCTTTAGGATACTGCTGATCAATCAATTCCAGTGCAGCTTCATATTTTCCACGAGCAGCTTCCAGTTTTCCGGTTCCGAATAATTGATCTCCTTGAGTCACGTAGCGCTTATACTCTGCTTCAAGCGCTTCTCTATCGTCAATGATTTCACTGATTTCTTTCAGTCTGATCGTAGGATACTGCTCATCAGGCTTTACTTGATTTGCAAGGCTGTAAATAGGCCGAGCCTCTTTGTACTCTTCGTTATCAAATGCAGCATCTGCCAGGTTCACAAGGCTGTCGTACTTCGCCTGCTTCATCCTTTCAGCTTTTTCAGCAGCTTCTTTTTCGCGTTTTTTGCGAGCTGCCATTTCAGCCAAAAGCTCATCAATTTTAGCGATCATTTCTTTTGGCTTCTCAGCTTCAGGTTTGATAGAAAGTGCTTCCTGATAAATAGATTGAGCTTCTGTGTACTCCAGCTTTTTGAAAGCAGTTTTAGCACGTTTCATAGCAGTTCTGTACTCTTCATCCCGCTCAGCTATAGCGCCCAGTTTTTGATTCACAATTTTCAATTGAGAAGTTGGATACTGGTCTCCTTTCTTTTTGGTCAGAGCCTGTTGGTAGAAGTCTTTAGCACTGCTCCAATTTTCATTATTGAAAGCTTCATCAGCCTGAGCGATTAACTTGTTGTACTCTTCTTCGAGCTTTGCCAATCTGTCTTTTTCGGCTTGTTCCTTTTCGGCAATATTGGCTAAGATCTTTTGAGCTTCTTCTATTTTCTTTTTCGGTTCAGTTTCATTCGGTTTTTCACTCAATGCAGATTGATAAAATGAAATAGCCTCGCGGTAATTGCGCTGACTCATTTGTCGGTCGCCTTCCTCCATTGCGTTGGTGTAAGCCTGTTCTTTCAGCTTTTGAGCTTCTAATTGTTCATCGATCTTTGCGATCTGATCTTTTGGATATTGCTCGTCATCTAAAATATCCAGTGCTTTTTGATACAAGCTTTTAGATTCTTTGAGTTGCTGATTGCCAAACGCTTCATCAGCCTGAGCTACTACTTTATCGAATTCTTCTTTTAGTTCCTCGCGGTTTTTAGCTTCCTGGATTTTTTTCTGTGCCTTTTCGATCTGACTTTGAGGATACTCCTCTTCGGGCTTAATCGAGAGAGCCTGTTTGTAATAACCGATTGCCTCTTCCCATTTCTCTTCGTAAAAAGCGTCATCACCCTGCGTGAGCATGGAACTGTATCGCTGTTGTTCATCTTTGAGCTCGCTGAGTTTTTCCTTTGCTTTTTCAATTTGTTTTTGAGGATAGCGTTCGTCAGGTTTTATCTGGAGAGCACCTTCATACTGGAACATAGCGTTTTCATAATCGCCTTCTTCCATGAAACGGTCTCCGTCTTCAATGGCAATTTCGTAGTCCTCTTCCAGTTGTTCTTTACGCATCAATTCTTCTTCACGAGCTTTCTCGAGATCTTTTACAAGTTGATCGAGTTCGCGCTGAATCGATTTTGTGTAACTTTTGTCATTAGCAAACTGACCGTAATTGGGGTCGTACTTAACCTTCCCAATCGGTTTGTCGAGAATGAGGGTATTGACATTCAAATCATTTTCAAAAATCTCTACTTCCCAACCTCCGTAACGTAAGTATGTACTTTGAATAGCATCCTCTGGAATGGTGCGTGTATCAACGTAAATTTTCTTTGTGATGTAGCCCTCTTTTCCAAAATATAGCATGAACTCGTGATAGAGTTCCAGCTCCAGGTCAAACCTACCGCGGTTATCTGTTCTTACTTCACGATCAATTTCACCGTCCTTTTCAACTCGAATATAAGCCTGATCGAGGCGATCACCGCCATCGATTACCTTACCGTTAATTTCTAATTTGGGGTATTCCTCCTGTGCAAAGTTCAAAGCAGGAATTGAAATAAGAACGATCAAGAGGTTGAAGGATAGATTTTTTACGACTTTAGTCAGCATAGTGTGTTTCAAATAAAACTGGTGCATGAGCGCGCAAATTTAAATGAATTTCGGCACGATATAGTTCCGTAACGACTATCTCTTTGAAATATTGAGAAATGTGAACCCGGTTTTCATCTGTTGACCTTTATCAGTCTTGTATTCAAACGTTTTGCGATACTTTTCTCCAGTTGTGATTTCCACAGTACTTTCAAAAAGCGGGCCATCGATGACAAATGTGTGAAACTCTCCATTTTCTCCGCACGGATCAACGTCTTTTGGTAGTTTGGTTAAAGTCTTTTCGGTCAGAACCGAACCGAGCAGGTCCTCGCCAACTTTTTGGGTTTCCACGCAGATTGGGATGGAACGCCAACCGGATCTGACCATTGAAATGAAAAGTTCTTTTGTGTCTTTTTTCCAGAGTGGATAATGTGTTGTTATCGAGTATTCGCTAAAAATATCATCGCGAAACTGGCGTACGTCTTCCAGGTTGATATCACCAAATATGAGGTGTTCCACTCCTCTATCGATAAGGTTTTTAGCCAGATTGCGCATCGCATTTTTGTATTCTGTAACATCGAGCTTGCAAAGGGGGGGGTGCAAAGACTTACTCTGTTCTTCAATCAGCTCAAACGGAACTTCGTGCATTGTTACGCTGTTGTTGGAATCAACGGTTGTGATCAATTCTACAACATCAAATTCCTCTAAAGCGAGCTGAAGTGCATAAGCCGCATCTTTACCTCCACTCCAAAATATAGCAGCTTTGGGTTTAGTCATTTAGATCGGCAATTTCAATGTGTTGCGGTATAACGCCTGTTATGGTAATATCGAGCAAATCACCGTTTTTTGAATAGCGGAGAAGTTCGCCACGCTGGCTGTAATCTTTTGCATCAGTGAGGTAGATGTCTCCGTTTACCGAATCGGTTTGGAGCCCGTAAAAATTCCTGCTCGATGTTATGAGCGTATCAAATTGATTGCTGGCTATATTGTAACTGAACACATGGTTTGACAACATGATGATTTGGTTGGTAGATGGGCTGTATCGTGATCTGAGCGTTGTAAAAGTATCGGGGAATGTAGTGATGGTTTGTTGTTGCGGATAGATCTCCTCTATTCCATTTTTAGTAATAGCACAAATTCGATTATCAGCTTTTACAATGGATGATACATTTTTTGCTGGCGTTACAGATTGCGAAACTGTTTTTGTTTCTATTTCATAGCGATCTACATTATTGCTTGTTTTGTTGTGGATGAAGATGTACTGATCATTAGATGATTTTAAGAGTGTTTCAGTCCAACCGCTGCAATCTACAGAACTATAATCTCCGGTTTTAATATTGACTACATAAAGTTTATCGCGATAAATATCGCTTACAAGCCATTCAGATCCAGACAAGTGCTCGGCATAACGCGGATAGCTCTGGTCGATTTTGATCTCGCTGAGTTTTTCACGCGAGTTGATGTTCATCAAAACAATTTTAGAACTGTTATTCATGATGATGCCCAGCGTATCGTGCGTGATGAAAAGGCTCTGACCAACATCACCTAAATTCTCTTCGTTTACATCCTTAAATATTTCGTTATCGATTACTTGTTTCTCCGGATCATACTCGTCAATAGATGTATTGGCTGCCTGGAAGTTTCCCTCGTTTAGCACGAAAACCGCACGGTTCTCGGCCTGGTTTTGGTTCTGATCATTGTCATTCCCCCGCGGACCAAAGTCTTCGTCCTTGTCGCAAGCAACAAGCAACAGAATAAAAGTTATTAAGAGCCAGTTATTTCTGCTTAAAATCATAACGCAAAGTAAATTCATACCAGCGACCAGGCATGGGGCGCCAAATTACATTCATATAGTTTTCATCCAAAACATTATTGATTGAGAATGAAGCAGAAATTGCGTGCTTTTCAAAGTCAAACTGTTTTGATAGTTGCATATCCGTTAACCAGTACGATGGTAAATAAACTCCGTTGTCTGCCTGTGTATATCGTTCGCCTGTAAATTGAGTAAAGGCAGATAGTTGCCACTTTTTGTAGTTTAAATCCTGCACGGTTTTAAACTGATGTTGCGGAACGTAAATCAATTGGTTTCCAGATAACTCACCTGAGTTATTTCGAGCAACTGTATAAGCGTAATCTGCTGTGAGAGAATACTGGAACTCTTTTGAGAATTGAGCACCAAACTCAACTTTAGTTTCCAGTCCGTACTGCTCAACTTGTCTGTAATTTTCAGGAGACCATTGCCCGTTCTCTTGTGGTATCCATTGAATCCAATTATCGACATCATTGTAAAAAACGGTGTTGACTAAATTGATCGATACAGTTTTATTTTGGTAGATATTCCAGTCAGAGCCGAGTTCGTAGTTAAGTGCCTCTTCGGTTTCGAGATCTGGATTACCTGCAACCGCCCAGTACAGATCGTTGAGAGTTGGAAAACGCACGTTTCGGGCAGCTACTCCAAAGATCTTTACCCGATTCACTTTGCGCGATACACCTGCTGTAAAAACACCTAAATCAACATTATCATCCATCATTACAGGTTTGTAACGAAATGTGAAGTTCCAATCGCCTGGGTGATATTTTAATTCATGTAAAAATGAAAACTTATTTTGCTGTTTATCAGACTCTAATTGGTTGTTTTCAACCCAATTTAGCTGTTGCGCATACTGAATAGTCAATGATAGGTTTTTAGCAAGATTGCCCTCTGCCCTTGCTACGTTTTGAGCACTTTTACTGACCGCCCTGGAATCGATGTTTGCCAGTGGATCCTGATAAATGATCGACTGCTGCGTGTAAGCCGGCTTTAGCTCTAACTTCCACTTTTCGAGTTGGTAAGCGAGAGGAAGCTGAACAATTGTCAAATCGTCTTTTTGATTTTGTTTCACTTCAGATCCAAATGAAGGCATTATCGGTGGTATTTCGCGGTTTGTATTTGTGTGAACCACTTTTACAGCTCCGCGAAAGTTGTTTGAGACAATTCCACTCTCGTGCATGAATCCTTGCTGAAAGAAAGCTGCGTGGTACAGATCTCGCTTTTTTGGGGGGCTCTGACCGATATTCAAAAATTCAAAATCGTTTTGTTGTTCTCTGTAAATGTATCGTGACGACTGGTAGTACTTTCCTTTGCGAAAGCTGACATCAGCAGCGCCCGTGTAGCGATCAAATGAACCTGCATTTCCCATGACTGAAATCCCCAGCTTCTCTGTGGGCAGACTTTTACTATTGAGCTGAATATTTCCGCCAATTCCGCCAAAAGGCGAGTTTTGTGAAGCTACACCCTGCTCTATACGGGCATTGTCTAAAAACCAAACGGGAATGTTTTTTAAGTCGAACTGACCGAGGGACGGATTGTTGAGTTCCACATCATCAAAGTAAACACGTGTTTGAGAGGCACTGGATCCGCGAATACTCAAACTCGAAATCCCCGATGGACCGTAATCCTTGATGAATGCGGGTCCGCTCGTTTTAAGCAGATCACTCAAGCTGCTGTTCTGTTCTTTTTTGAGACTTGTTTGAGGGAGGTCGTGAATGTATCCGCCATCAAAAACCGTTACCGAATCGACAAACTGGAATTCTTTTAGTTGATGTGTTGTAGAGTCTTGAGCGAAATAACTTGATACAGATATAGCCTGAATTATCAAGCTCAAAACAGTTAGTTTAAAAATCTCAATCATTAATTGGGGATGATGTGATTCTGTTAGAAGGTTATTATTTGTAAAGAGAAATTAATAACTCTTGTGTAGTAATAAACTCAGAAAAGCCTTTTCTACTTAATCCTGTTTTTAGTTTTTTGTCACCAGTCCAAATTGTTCCATTTAAAAAGATAGATAACGCTACAAATGGCGTATCATTTATGTCTATACTTTCACACAACTCGATGGCTTCTTTATAATCACTAATAGGTATTATAGAATGATCAATTAATGTAATATGTTTAAGGATTTTAGTGTAAAACTCGAGAAAGTTTTGATCATTGAATCCTTTAAGCTGCTTTATTTTCTCCTTGTGATCTAAAAGTTCTGTTTTCAAGTAATGGGGAGCATAAAACTCAAAGTCTTTTTGACCAGTAAGGATAATTTGACTAATGTTACTTTCAACATTGATTATAGAACTAAAAACTATGTTAGAATCAACTATTATCCTTGTCATCAAAACCTATTTCTTTTTTTACCTTACCCCATCTTTTACTTTTTGATTCAGCAAGCATTTGATCTACATCTTCCTGAGTTGCTGAAGGGTCTGATGTTAGTTCAATAAAGCGTATGTAATCAAGGATTGATTGAATTTTAGATGGATCAGTTGATCCAGATATTCTTACAAGTACCTCATTATCTTTTCTTTCAACTATCATAGAAATGAATAATTAATTGTTATCAGTCTTTAAATTTACAAAATCATTCCTTCACAAACCTGAATGTTTGCTTTTTTCCCTGGTAAAACTCAATAAAGTAAACGCCTGGAGCTAGTTCGTTCAAGTTGATTTTTCCTCCGTTATAATTGCCCTTTAAAACAGCTTGTCCGTGGGTATTGAAAACTTTGAACTTACCTGTTAAACCTTTAACAGAAATAAACTCAGCAGCCGGATTAGGATAAATAAATGTTTTGGGTTTTGCCGGAACAGACTCCCTCCCAACAAGCGATTCGTTTAAAATGGCAACCGCATCCAGATCGAATCCTCCTGCAGCAAACTCGGTGGGATAAGGATCATTGATAATATTTCCGGCTGTATCAGTTGAGCCGTATGCCTGATCGATGCTTCCAACTACATCCAAAACTCTTATGTGTGTTATATTGTCGATGTCCAGTGCAGAATCACTTTGTAGATCACTCAAATCAAATGGAGTTCCGTTATGGGTTGTGTTTTTACCAGCCAGGTTGTTTAACTGAGTTGGATCAAGCACTCCATAAGTCCATTTTTGTGAGTCGGCCTGGGTTAATGAATGAGCCGGAAAGCGAACGAAATTTTCTCCATCGCTGCTCACTTCAACAAAGGCCAGCTCCAGGTAGTATACACCGTCCATGGGAGAATAAAACCCGTTTTCAAACACGGCAAAGTCGTATCCGGCTCTGTTTGATAGAGGCTGTGGCAAAGTATAAGTCGCGTAACCACTATCTCCCAAACTCACTGTAAATGCATCAGCTTTGCCTGTAGCGTTTTGGTCAGATCCGGCACTCGCAAATCCCGCACTTTTATCAGCAATATTCAGGTAGCCGCGAACTACATCAACATCGCTGAGCCATTGTTCAACAATGACTGAATCGCGGTGTACGCCTATTGAGCCAGTACCTTCAGCCGGTTCGTAAGGTCCGTCCTGGCTCTGACCGTGAATAACAGTCAGAGCCAAAACAAAACCAAGAGTAATTATTTTTTCAACCATTTGATCGTTGTTTCATTCGATTTGAGAATGTAAAAACCAGATTTTAGAGATTCTACAAAGATACGGCCTTCGTAGCGACCTTCTTTCACGAGTAACCCACGTGCATCGTAGATCTCGTAAGTTGATCCCTGAGTTAGGTTTTCAACTCTCAATCTATTTTCAGCCGGGTTTGGATAAACAGCTATTTCATTATTTGAACGCTTCTCCTCAACTCCAACTAAACCTAAAACCTCCTTGTTGAAAGTTGTACAGCAGCCAAAAGCATCACAAACTTCAATTATTAAAGTATCAGTCTCAGTTGAGTTTTTGGTTACTGTAATTTCGTCTCCATTAACCGAAGCTGTATGAACTCCATTTACAAAACTCGCTGATGTTATTTGAGCTGTATCACCTTGTTCTGTGTCAAATGATACCTCATAACCATTGCTGATATCTGAAACCTGAACATTCCACGGAGCTTTGTTGTAGAGAATTTTTAGAGCTGCTCCGGAGATATCTGTTTGAACAGACTCACCGGCACTCCAGTTTTCACCTCTCTCAGTAAGACTTCCATAAGAGAAGTAATCTGTCGAGTAACTGAAACTGCTGTTTGAAACCGTGTCAAAAGCTGCTGCTGTAATTCCTGAGCCAGGAGCAATTGAAGTGTGACTCAACGAATTGTTGTAAAAAGCCTGAATTCCAGAATCATTGAAGAAAAACAGGGAGTCATTCACTACTCCTGCAAAACCACTTCCCGAAACTGTTGTGTCGGCTGTTATTGAACTATCGGTTGTATTGAGGACTACGGTTCCGGTGTACAACAGGTTAAAGTTATTGTCGTAGCGAGAATTGAACGCAAAAACTTTATCTCCGAAGCGAGCCACATTACTCATACCTATTGTGAGTGTATCAGCCGGATT
The DNA here is from genome assembly GCF_031581065.1 of Salibacter sp. Taxonomy (NCBI): domain Bacteria; kingdom Pseudomonadati; phylum Bacteroidota; class Flavobacteriia; order Flavobacteriales; family Salibacteraceae; genus Salibacter; species Salibacter sp. The sequence continues at coordinate 4,084 of NZ_JAVLBN010000018.1, read as the reverse complement.
AAATTTATGGAGCTTTTGAATTGATCCGCTCACATCGTATGCAGAGAAAAGCCCTGTACTTAAGCCTTCTGAGGCTACGTAAAGCGTTTCATCGATCAGAGCCATGCCCGAAGGACTGGATAAAGTTGTATCAGCGTAAACCTCTGAGAAGTTAGACTTATCGAGGGCAACTAATCGTTTGCTCGAAGATGCACCAAAGCCGAGCGTCATAAAGAGATAGTTGTCGGTTTGGGCAAACTTTTGAACACCTCCGTATGAAACAGTATCGACAACTGCCTTTTGTGCGATGTTGTATTTCACGATCAGATCCTTGCCAGATGCTTTGCCCACGTGTACATAAGCAAGCATTCCATCGATAACGAGATCATTAGCGAAATCGCCTAAAAACGAATCGATAGCTGTTGTGTCCTGTAGGTTCTGACCAACAGAATAGAGTTTAACGTGATTACCGGGAGCCTGAAAAGTTCCACCTGTAGTGAATACGGCCCTGTTACAATAGTCCTGAGCAAACGATATGCTCGATATTAAAAGAATTGAACTGATTAAAGATGTAATTTTTTTCATCCTAAAAGCATTTTAATAGTTATTAATTAGCTCTTAGGGATACAGAAAGGATTCATCACACAAACTGATTGCGCGCCATCAACTTGCTAGTTATGAAAACCTCGCTTTTATCCCGAAAGCAGATTTCTATGTTGACCTGGCAGGTCTTCTGACTCGCTTCACTTTTACCGCCTTCCCATCTCCAACTGGAGAAAGTGGCTACAGATAAAAGCTTTATGAAGCTTACAGCTGCGGGAACAGTTTGGGACTCACACCCAATTCCCTTTTAATTTTCAATCTGTACAGACTGAAAAACCAAATCGCGGCAAATGTAGGTATTTATTTGAGAGTTGAATTGTTGAAGTGATCCTGAATAAAAAAAGGGCCAAAAAGCCCTTTCTGTTTAACTAATCGAGTATGTGAACTCTGAAAAAACGATTAATTCTTGATGATTCTCTTCGTGTGATTTGATTCAGGTCCTTTGATTTTCATGAGATATACTCCAGAGTCAAGACCATTCAAAGAGTAATTTTTCTTTGTTATGGAACTCACTGAAAATTTATCTTCTAAGACTTTAGCTCCGGTAGTTGAGAATATTTCCAGAACGTATTCTCCCTTTTTGACAGTTGATACTTCTACGCTTAGGTTATCTGTTGTTGGATTTGGATAAACGACAACATCATCAACATTATCGGGAACACTTCCTATTCCACCTACCGGGTAATCTACAGAAAAGAAATATGTGTAGAAATTACCAAAGTCAGTTGGTAACGGTTCTATGAAAACGGTATCCTGATCAGGAAGCCCTAGATTAGTCAACTGAAGATAACCTGAACCCTGATTTTGATTTGCCCACCACTGGAGTCCGTCACCGGCAGCATCAGAAACGTGCAATTTATAGCAACCGCCATCCAGATTTAGTGTGTCAAAATACTCAGTGTTGCTCGACAAGTTATTGTAATCAAGGATTGTATCGCCAGTACTGATACGAACGAGTGACATTCTCGTGTCTTGCCCATTGTTGTTCGTTTTTAGCTTTGAGATAAATGTTGATGGCATCACATTTACATCTTCAAAATAAGAGTGGTTACTATTGTTCGTACTGTTTTCATCAGCCTGACCATTTACCTGCGTAATCTCAGCTGTGAAAATGTTTTGATTGCTTTTGCTGTAGATATATTCGTCCTGAATTGGCAACTCGATATCAACCGTTTCATATGGCTTTAAGTTACCTGTCCAATCGTATTCTTTCATTCCACCGGGAGAATAATTGTACTCGATTTTCATCGAGTTAATATCTGTACTTCCCTGATTTTTAACTCGAATCATCGCATTACCGCATGAAGGGTTGTAACGACTTGCTCTGTCGTATGTAGAAGGAGTTAAGATCATATCGAGATCTGCGTCTACTTCGTAAGCTGAAGGTCCGTATTGAAATAACTGCGCTTCGATCCAATAATGTGGGTCAAAACTCGATCCACTTGTATAAGTGTAATTTTCCCAGTCAACATCGAGAGCGACTGTATTACCGCTGAGAAATGGTTTGAGTTCATGATCGAAAATCTGCGCCTGACTACCCGGACACCAGCCTGCCCTATTGTAAACCCAGGTACCTGTTTGACCGTAATAAGGTTCAGATCCGCAGTCGTCTTTCCAAACGAGGTTGGTAAACTGCGGTTGATTGTTTACTTCTAAAGTGAATTCTTTTGCACAAAACTCTGCACAGTTTTCGGGATTTCCGCCATCATTTCCAAAACCGTGACCAGTGGCAACTAATCTGAACTTCGCACTCTCAGTATTGCTGTTCAGGTTCATTGTCTTTTTATTGAGGTGATTTTCAATTGGATCTGAAGAGATACCGTAAACAAAACCACCGGCCCCTGATCTGTAAACTTTATCTACGCTCAAGACCTCTCTTGGAGGAGTTCCTTCAATAAACTCAAACCATACTGTAATAGTAAAACCATCCTGGTATCCGCCATAGTAGGCGTTCACAATTTGCTCACCTTTTAACAATGGAGCATAATCAGTAACATCAATAATGTATTCATGTTTCCAGCTACTATCTCTGTTACCGGCATAAGGTGTAATAACACGGGCAATTTCGTATTTGTCCATGTTATTGTTACCATCTGGTTGCCAAATTTCAATATTCGTCTTGTAATCCCACTCGCTACAGCCTCCGGTTGGACAGCCCATTACGTAATGCATTCTGATTTTTTGATACTCCCCAGATGTAGGGAACTGAACAGTGTCCTGATACTGACCATTCCAACTCCAGTGAGTTTCATCGTGAGAATCAACGCGGAGAGTATCTCCTGGTGCACCTATCGTATTGCTTGCTATAAACAACAGCAGTATTATTTTTAAAACTTTCATAAAAAGAGGATTAAATATTAAAATTCATAATAGTATAAGAGCTGAGAACAAATATTGTTTGCCTTACAAATATGCTAAAAGAATTAAAACAGATGTGATTCTGAGTAATTTAACAAGGATTATACAATTAATTTTAAATTTAGAGTAAGTTTTACTAGCTCATTATCTGTCAGAAAAATAATGCACCGTATTTCCAGATAACCGAAAGTAGATGGTTAGAATGATTTTGACGTTGTGTAGGAAATATAAGAGTTACAGACTCATTACTGCACCTTCTTCAACTGCGTAATCAAATCAACATCCTGGGAATGGGCTGCACTGTAAGACATCACCAGTGTTCCTTTTGTTCCGTCATTGGCTTCAATGGCGAATACTTCTGTTGAATCTGCCGGATTTGATTCACCTTCAAACCTACACACCTCTACAATTTTTAATTCATCAGGACGGAAACTCTTTTTAGAATAAATGGCTCTGATCGATTCGTCTTCAGATTTAAAATCATCGTTGAACCCTTCTTTTGTCAATGTATCGACTGCTTCACTTAGTGTATCAAAACTCCTGTTTGGCATAATTTATCTAATGTTTTGGTTGTCTTTTTCTTCTCGAAAGATACAAAAAGCTGTTTGAACCATTGAAGAGAAGCCAATGTACTAGCATTGTTGAGATAGTGAGATAGCAAGCTCTATTTGTGAAAACAACAATAAGATCTTACATAGTTATTTGGTTATCAAACGTGAAGAATGCACTTTTAAGAGCTATTACCAAAATCAACTACTATTACCCAAACTGTGAATTGATAAAACTTTTAGCAGATGGCGGTATGGAAAACCATAACAGCGAAATTGAAACGTTAATCACAGAAACAAATTCAATAACAATTCATAAACTTATAGCCCGTAAACATATTCGCTTTTCTAATTCACCTGTAGAAGCAGTTATTAAAATCATGAAACGATACTTACGCATTACAGCAATTCATTCAACCACTAAAGAGTCTCTAGAAAAACATCTCATGAAAGCAATTGAAGATTACAATTATAACAGACCTCATAATTCACTCGATGGCCTCACCCCTTATGAAGCCTACACAAATCCAATACAAAAAAGGCCAAAAGAATATCAAAACACCAATACAGCAAGAACAAAAAGGATTAAAGAAAAC